>NZ_JBIAUE010000002.1:426241-648193 GCF_042892615.1 Streptomyces sp. NPDC001750
GCGGGGGTGGGTTGTTGTTGTGTTTTGGCGGGGGCCCCCCGCCCACGGGGGGGGGGCGCGCGCCACCCACCCCGGTTCCTACCCCCCGGGGGGGGGCCCCCCGGGGGGGGCCCCCCCCGACACTCCGGAAAGCCACCGGGGAGACAGGTCCGCCCCCTGTCTCCCCGGTTCTCGTGTCTTGGCCGCCGGGTTCCGTGACGGCACGGAGCGTCCCGGCCGATACGGAACGTCCGGCGCGGCCGGGCCGGCCGGACCCACCCGCACCGACCGCACACCGCGTATCGGTCGCATGTGAAGGGGCGCCCCCTCTCGGAGGGGGCGCCCCTTCACGTCCGACAGATCCGAAGCTATGCCACGTTGACCCGCTGGCCGGGCGGAGCCGCCTCCAGCCAGGCGAGAAACCCGGTCAGCGCGTCCTCGCTCATGGCCAGCTCCAGACGGGTCCCGCGGTGGAGACAGCCGAGCACCACGGCATCGGACAGGAGCGCCAGCTCCTCTTCGCCCTCGGGCATCCGGCGGGCGATCACCTCGATCGCGGAACGCTCCAGGATCCGGCGCGGACGGAGCGCGTACGAGAAGACCCGGAACCAGTCGACCTGGTCACCGCTGTACCGGGCGACCCCGTACACCCAGCCCTTGCCCGAGAGGTCGGGCTCCTCCGGTACGTTCCACCGCAGGCTGCAGTCGAAGGTCCCACCGGAGCGCTGGATCAGCCTCCGGCGCAGACCGAAGACGAAGAGTCCCAACAGGACCAGGGCGACGACCACTCCGCCCACCCACAACGCGAGGAACATCTCCACCGACCTCCTCGCGTCGTCGAGTAACGGATACACCAGAACTTCACAGGCATCTGCATCGCCTCAGCCGCGGCACGGTCCGGAGGGGTCTCCAGGCCGTGCCGCGGCTGAGGGTAAAGCTACGTCGTCGCGGTGCGCTAGCGCACCGCCACCGCGCGCAGTCGCACTTCGGCGCGCCGCTCGGCAGCGGCGTCCGTCGCCTCCTTCGCGCGCTCCAGCGCACGCTCGGCGCGCTGGACATCGATCTCGTCCGCCAGCTCCGCGATCTCCGCGAGCAGCGACAGCTTGTCGTCCGCGAACGAGAGGAAACCGCCGTGCACCGCGGCGATCACGGTTCCGCCGTCGCTCGTGCGGATCGTCACCGGGCCCGATTCCAGCACACCCAGAAGCGGCTGGTGACCGGGCATGACGCCGATGTCGCCGGACGTGGTGCGCGCGACGACCAGGGTGGCCTCGCCGGACCAGACACTGCGGTCCGCCGCGACCAGCTCGACGTGCAGCTCAGCAGCCAAGGGTGGCTCCTCGGGTCACCACCCGGCCGCGCCGGCCGGGTGTTGGGTCAATTCTAAGGGGCGTGGTGAGGGGGACGGGACGTGCCCGTCCCCCTCGGTGAGCCGTCGGCTCAGGAAACGCCGAGCTCCTTGGCGTTGGCCTTGAGGTCCTCCAGGCCACCGCACATGAAGAACGCCTGCTCCGGGAAGTGGTCGTACTCGCCGTCGCAGATCGCGTTGAACGCGGCGATCGACTCGTCGAGCGGGACGTCCGAACCGTCCACGCCGGTGAACTGCTTGGCGACGTGGGTGTTCTGCGACAGGAAGCGCTCGACGCGACGGGCACGGTGGACGACCAGCTTGTCCTCCTCGCCCAGCTCGTCGATACCGAGGATCGCGATGATGTCCTGGAGGTCCTTGTACTTCTGGAGGATCCCCTTGACGCGCATGGCGGCGTTGTAGTGGTCCTCGGCGATGTAACGCGGGTCCAGGATCCGGGACGTGGAGTCCAGCGGGTCCACGGCCGGGTAGATGCCCTTCTCGGAGATCGGACGGGAGAGAACCGTCGTCGCGTCGAGGTGGGCGAAGGTGGTGGCCGGGGCCGGGTCGGTCAGGTCGTCCGCGGGGACGTAGATCGCCTGCATCGAGGTGATCGAGTGACCACGCGTCGAGGTGATGCGCTCCTGCAGCAGACCCATCTCGTCGGCCAGGTTCGGCTGGTAACCCACCGCGGACGGCATACGGCCGAGCAGGGTGGACACCTCGGAGCCGGCCTGGGTGTACCGGAAGATGTTGTCGATGAAGAAGAGCACGTCCTGCTTCTGCACATCGCGGAAGTACTCCGCCATGGTCAGACCGGCCAGCGCCACACGAAGACGCGTGCCCGGCGGCTCGTCCATCTGACCGAAGACGAGCGCCGTCTTGTCGATGACGCCGGAGTCGGTCATCTCCTCGATGAGGTCGTTGCCCTCACGGGTACGCTCACCGACGCCCGCGAACACCGACACACCGTCGTGGTTGTTGGCGACGCGGTAGATCATCTCCTGGATCAGAACGGTCTTGCCGACACCGGCACCACCGAACAGACCGATCTTTCCACCCTTGACGTACGGGGTGAGGAGGTCGATGACCTTGACGCCGGTCTCGAACATCTCGGTCTTGGACTCGAGCTGGTCGAAGTTGGGCGCCTTGCGGTGGATCGCCCAGCGCTCGGTGACCTCGGTCTCGGCCTCGGGCTTGTTCAGGATCTCACCGAGGGTGTTGAAGACCTTGCCCTTGGTGATGTCGCCGACCGGGACGGTGATGCCGTCGCGGGTGTCCGTCACCGGGGCCTGGCGGACCAGGCCGTCGGTGGGCTGCATGGAGATGGCACGGACCATGCCGTCACCGAGGTGCTGCGCGACCTCGAGGGTCAGCGTCTTGAGCTTGCCCTCCTCGGCCGGGTCGGCGACCTGGACGGTCAGCGCGTTGTAGATGTCCGGCATCGCGTCGACGGGGAACTCCACGTCGACGACCGGGCCGATGACCCGGGCGACGCGGCCCGTGGCAACGGCCGTCTCAACTGTCGTCGTCATTACTTGTCACTCCCCGCGGTCGCGTCGGCCAGCGCGCTGGCACCACCGACGATCTCGCTGATTTCCTGGGTGATTTCGGCCTGGCGGGCCGCGTTGGCGAGCCGGGAGAGCGTCTTGATCAGCTCTCCGGCGTTGTCGGTCGCCGACTTCATCGCGCGGCGGCGGGCGGCGTGCTCGGAAGCAGCGGCCTGGAGCAGCGCGTTGTAGATGCGGCTCTCGACGTACCGCGGAAGCAGGGCGTCGAGGACGTCCTCCGCCGACGGCTCGAACTCGAAGAGCGGCAGGATCTCGGCCTTGCCGTCCTTCTCCTTCTCGGCACCGAGGCTGAGCGGCAGCATCCGGTCCTCGACCGGGTTCTGCGTCATCATCGACACGAACTCCGTGAAGACGATGTGCAGCTCGTCGACGCCGCCCTCGGCGGTGTCCTTGGTGACCGCCTCGATGAGCGGGGCGGCAGCACGCTTGGCATCCGCATAGGTCGGGCTGTCGGTGAAGCCCGTCCACGAATCCTCGATCTTGCGCTCGCGGAATCCGTAGTAGGCGACACCCTTGCGGCCGATCACGTACGTGACGACCTCCTTGCCCTCACCGCGCAGCCGCTCGGTCAGCCGCTCCGCGGCCTTGATGGCGTTGGAGGAGTAACCGCCTGCCAGACCGCGGTCGCTCGTGATGAGCAGGACCGCGGCCCGCGCCGGGTTCTCGGACTCGGTGGTCAGCGGGTGCTTGGTGGTGGAGCCGGTCGCCACCGCCGTCACCGCGCGGGTGAGCTCGGTGGCGTACGGCGTCGACGCCGCCACCTGACGCTGCGCCTTGACGATGCGCGAGGCGGCGATCATCTCCATCGCCTTGGTGATCTTCTTGGTGGCGGTGACGGAGCGGATGCGGCGCTTGTAAACGCGAAGCTGAGCGCCCATCGATCAGCCCTCGCCCAGGAGCTTGCCGTCCGAGGTCTCGAACTGCTGCTTGAACGCGGCGACGGCGTCGGCGATCGCCTGCAGCGTGTCGTCGGACATCTTGGCGCCCTCGCGGATGCTGGTCAGCAGGTCCTTGCGCTCGCGGCGCAGGTAATCCAGCAGCTCGGTCTCGAAGCGGCGGATGTCCTCGACCGGGACGTCGTCCATCTTGCCGTTGGTGCCGGCCCAGATGGAGACGACCTGCTCCTCGACCGGGAACGGGCTGTACTGCGGCTGCTTCAGCAGCTCGACCATGCGCTTACCGCGCTCCAGCGACGCCTTCGAGGCCGCGTCCAGGTCGGAACCGAAGGCGGCGAACGCCTCCAGCTCGCGGTACTGGGCGAGGTCGACGCGGAGACGGCCGGAGACCTGGCGCATCGCCTTGTGCTGGGCGGAACCACCGACGCGGGAGACGGAGATACCGACGTTCAGGGCCGGACGCTGACCGGCGTTGAACAGGTCGGACTCCAGGAAGCACTGGCCGTCGGTGATGGAGATGACGTTGGTCGGGATGAACGCCGACACGTCGTTCGCCTTGGTCTCGACGATCGGGAGACCCGTCATCGAACCGGCGCCCATGTCGTCGGAGAGCTTCGCGCAACGCTCCAGCAGACGCGAGTGGAGGTAGAAGACGTCGCCCGGGTAGGCCTCGCGGCCCGGCGGACGGCGCAGCAGAAGCGACACGGCGCGGTAGGCGTCGGCCTGCTTCGAGAGGTCGTCGAAGATGATCAGGACGTGCTTGCCCTGGTACATCCAGTGCTGACCGATGGCCGAACCGGTGTACGGCGCGAGGTACTTGAAGCCGGCCGGGTCGGACGCCGGGGCGGCGACGATGGTCGTGTACTCGAGCGCTCCGGCCTCTTCGAGGGCACCGCGCACGGAGGCGATGGTGGAGCCCTTCTGACCGATGGCGACGTAGATGCAGCGGACCTGCTTGTTCACGTCGCCCGAGCGCCAGTTGTCGCGCTGGTTGATGATCGTGTCGACGGCCAGCGCGGTCTTGCCGGTCTGGCGGTCGCCGATGATCAGCTGACGCTGGCCGCGGCCGATCGGCACCATGGCGTCGACGGCCTTGTAGCCGGTCTGCATCGGCTCGTGCACCGACTTGCGGACCATGACGCCAGGGGCCTGCAGTTCGAGGGCGCGGCGGCCGTCGGTCGCGATCTCGCCGAGACCGTCGATCGGGTTGCCGAGGGGGTCGACGACGCGGCCGAGGTAGCCCTCGCCGACGCCGACGGAGAGCACCTCGCCGGTGCGCTGCACCGACTGGCCCTCCTCGATCCCGTCGAACTCGCCGAGGATGATCGCACCGATCTCGCGCTCCTCGAGGTTGAGGGCGAGACCGAGGGTGCCGTCCTCGAACTTCAGCAGCTCGTTCGCCATGGCCGAGGGAAGACCCTCGACCTTCGCGATGCCGTCGCCGGCAACGCTGACCGTACCGACCTCCTCGCGCGAGGCCGCGTCCGGCTTGTACGACTGGACGAAGTTCTCCAGTGCGTCCCGGATCTCCTCCGGCCGGATCGTGAGCTCCGCCATCTGGGTTCCCTGCTCTCCTTGTTGGGCCCGAAGTTTCTTAAGGGGGTCTGGGGGCCGACCCCCAGGAATCTTCTGCAGTTTCTGCACGGCCCAACCGGGCCGCTGGTCTTGCTCTGGTTCTTCTGTTGCGTCGGCTCGTCAGCCGGCCATGCGACGGCTCGCCTCTGCAAGGCGGTCCGCGATGGTGCCGTTGATGATCTCCTCACCGACCCGCACCTCGATCCCGCCGAGGACCTCGGGGTCCACGTCGAGGTTCAGGTGCATGGGCCGACCGTAGATCTTCGTCAGTGCCGCACCGAGACGCTGCTTCTGCCGGTCGCTGAGCGGCACCGCCGAGGTGACCACGGCGACCATGCGGTCCCGACGCTCCGCGGCGAGCTTGGAGAGGGACTCGAGTCCCGCTTCCAGGCTACGTCCCCGCGGCTGGGTGACGAGGCGCGTGATCACGCGCTCGGTGGCCGGCCGGGTCCTGCCGCCGAGCAGGCTGCGCAGCAGCTGGCTCTTGGCGGTGGCGGACGCGGACCGGTCGGTGAGCGCGGCACGCAGCTCCTTGTCGGAGGCGACGATCCGGCCGAACCGGAACAGCTCGTCCTCGACGTCGTCGAGGTCTCCGCCGCGCTGAGCGGCGGTGAGGTCCGCGATGTTCGCCAGTTCCTCGACCGCGTCGACCAGGTCGCGCGACTGCGACCAGCGGGAGCGGACCATGCCGGAGACCAGGTCGACGGTCTCGCCGCCCACCTGACCGCTCAGCAGTCGTCCGACCAGCTCAGCCTTGGCCTCGCCGGCCTGCGACGGGTCGGTGAGGACCCGTCGCAGGGAGACCTCGCGCTGGAGCAGCGCCGTCACGGCGGCCAGCTCGTCGGCGAGCTTCGCCGCGTCGACCGACGTGTTGTCGGTCAGCGCGTCGAGACGCTCACGTGCCGCAGCCAGTGCCTCGCGGCTCGCGCCGTTCATCGGACGGCCTCGGCCTTCGCGTCGGCCTTCGCCTCGAGCTCGTCGAGGAAGCGGTCGACGGTGCCGCTCTGCCGGGCGTGGTCCTCCAGGGACTCCCCGACGAGCTTGCCGGCCAGCTCGACGGCGAGCGTGCCGACGTCCTGGCGCAGCGCCGCGGCCGCGGCCTTGCGGTCGGCCTCGATCTGGGCGTGCCCGGCAGCGATGATCTCCTCACGCTGCCGCTGGCCCTCGGCCCGCATCTCCTGCAGGATCACGGCGCCCTGCTCCTGCGCCTCCTGGCGCATACGAGCGGCTTCGTGGCGGGCCTCGGCGAGCTGAGCCTTGTACTGCTCAAGCACGCTCTGGGCCTCGGTCTGGGCCGCATCGGCCTTTTCGATACCGCCTTCGATGGCCTCGCGGCGCTCTTCCAGAACCTTGTTGATGTTCGGGAGGAGCTTCTTGGCGAGGAGACCGAAGACGATGAGGAAGGCGATGAGGCCGATGACGAGCTCGGGGATCGGCGGGATGAGAGGGTTTTCCATCTCGGCCGCGACCGTAAGCATCTGGCTCACGTCATTGCCTTTCGTCTAGTGGACTGATCGTGGATCCGAAGATCACTGGCCGTAGACGAACGGCATGACCAGACCGATGAGGGCGAGCGCCTCACAGAAGGCGAAGCCGAGGATCTGGTTGGCGCGAATGAGACCGGCCGCCTCGGGCTGACGGGCCAGGGCCTGGGTGCCGTTACCGAAGATGATGCCGACGCCGACGCCGGGACCGATGGCGGCGAGGCCGTAACCGATGGAGCCGAGGGAGCCGGTGACGGCAGCAAGGGTCTGGGACATGCCAGTTCTTCCTTCTCTTTCACGGACCGGTGGGGGTTGGCCACCGGACGACTAAGGGTCGGGTGCGGGGGGCTCAGTGGTGCTCGGCGAGCGCACCCTGGATGAAGGTGCAGGTCAGGAGCACGAAGACGTACGCCTGAAGTGCCTGGATGAAGAGCTCGAAGGCGGTCATCACGATGACCATCACGAAGGAGACGCCCGCGTAGGCGATCCCGATGCCGTTGAGCAGGTACCAGCTGGCGATCGTGAACAGCAGCAGCAGGGTGTGGCCTGCGAACATGTTCGCGAAGAGTCGCACTGCGTGGGTGAAGGGCCGGACCAGCAGGTTCGAGAAGAACTCGATGAGCATGGCCAACGGAAGCACCGGGCCGAGCGACTTGTCGTACCCGGTGAAGTTCTTGAAGGCGCCGACGAAACCGTGACGCTTGAAGGTCAGGCTGACCCACAGGATGTAGACGATCGCCGCCAGCACGATGGGGTAGGCGATGATCGACGTCACCGGGAACTGTGCCACCGGGATGATCGACCAGAGGTTCATCATCCAGACGAAGAAGAACAGCGAGACGATGAGCGGAACGTACTTCTCGCCCTCGCGCTTGCCCAGCGTCTCGTAGACGATGCCGCGACGGATGAAGTCGTAGCCGGCCTCGGCGACCATCTGCAGCTTGCCGGGAACGACCTTGGGCTTGCGGAAGGCGGCCCAGAAGAAGCCGACGACGATGATCGAGCCGAGCAGGGCCAGCAGCATCGGCTTGTTGAAGTACAGGTTGCTGTCCGCGTCGCCCCAGAGGGGCTCGAACAGGAACGAGTGCAAGCCGGGTGCCGGGAAACCACAACCATCGAAGATGTGGCAATCGGTCTCGAAGGCGAGCACCTGTGTCGGGTCAGCACTCACCGCGGGCTCCTTCAGCGTGGCGCATAGGTACGGCAACCTCGTTGTGTCGGCGCGGCGCGCAGCCGCGGTTCGGCACTGGACTGGTGTTACGGATGTGTGAGCGGCAGTCAGGCATTGAGCCTCGCGATCGAGCAGGCGTCAGCTCACATGCCCGCGCCCGCAATGCCGCAGTTGGAACCGGACGATAGCAGGGTCTTGAACCCACGCTTATCCCGCCCCTACCCTTCACGACTTCGACCCGGCGTTCTCGGGCTTCTCGCTCTTGTCGGACTCGGGTTCGACGTAGAGGATCTTGGCCTTCATGTGCGCACGCGCCTGTGCGCCGATCCACACCAGAGTCGCCGCGACCAGGGTGATCGCGAAGGACTTCGGATTGAACACCGTGGTGTTCTTGAATGCGGCGACGAAGATGAACAGCAGGAGAAGCTGAGCCGTGTAAAGCATCAGCCCCATCGCCTGGAAGAGCTGAGGCAGGGACCGGGCGGTCCGCTGCAGGACCACGAGCCCGATCCCCATGAAGAGGATCACCACGAGCGTCCCCACGACCGCACCGAGGGCTCCCTTGCCACCCGCGACAACGCCGCTGATCGCGGCGGCGACGGCGCCGGCGGCAGCGGTGGGTACGGCGGTCTGGAGGAGAGTCCGGGCGTCGTTGGACGGCATGGGGCAGCTCCGCTTGCAGGGGATGGGTCGGTGTGTCGTCACGGACGAGCGTAGGGCCCGGTCCGAGTCGACGACTCGGGCCGTCGGACCGTGGTACTCAAGTCCTTCAACTCCGCCACCGGGCTTAGTGAACGGTATCACAAACTATTTGATGAGGTCTTTACTAAGGCCTGTGCTTGCTGTCACACGTGAGAGTGAAATCGCGCGTGTGAGCGCCACTGGCGCCAAATCATCCTGTAATGAGCAGGTTCACGCCCGCACTCAAAAGCAACATTCCTACCATCAATCGCGGGACGGCTACTTTCAGTCAACCTCAACGTGCCCCGATCCCCATCGGCACCCCGTCGCCGCACCGACGGCCGCCCCGATCTCACGCAGCTGCTTCACTGACGCAAATAAGCCTGGTAGGAGACTCCCGGGGAGAGGACGGTCGGTGCGCCCTGGTGCACACAGGGCCACATTCAGCCGTTCCAAGTCAATGCCTGGTCGACGCCCGCGACTCCTGATGCGGCTGTGGCACGTCGCCCCTCAGCGGGAGCGCTCCTCCATGCGCTGGGGCGAAGGGCACGAACGAGCGCCGAGCGCGGTCGCCCCGTTGACGCCGGACACCCCTGTGGCGACGGTGGCGGGCCGCTCCCGGCCACATCGGTCCGTCTCCCCCATCTGCCCTTCCGAGGGCCGCTGTTGGGCCTTCCCGGCCGCTGTGGCCGCTTCGTGCGACGCCTTCTCCGCGCGACCATGGCGGTGCCGACGGTAGCGGGGCGGCAGGAAGCGCTCCGCCCAGTACGGCGCCCGGGGCGTGAAGCGCGGCATCAGCAGCAGGACGAGGCCCAGCGTGCTCAGTCCCATGATCACCAGCACGATCCACAGGGACGCCGAATGCACGGAATAGCCGACCGCCCCGAAAGCGATCAGCGCCGACCAGAAATACATGATCAGCACGGACCGGCTGTGCGAATGACCGATCTCCAGCAGCCGGTGGTGCAGATGCCCGCGGTCCGCGGCGAACGGCGACTGGCCGTTCCAGGTGCGCCGCACGATCGCCAGCACCAGGTCCGCGGCCGGGATCGCGATAATGGTCAGCGGCAGCAGCAGGGGAATGAAGACCGGCAGCATCGCGTGGGTGGCCTCGCGCTCGCTGCCCGCGAAGAGCGTCATCGTGTCCGGGTCGACCTGACCGGTGACGGAGATCGCCCCGGCCGCCAGCACCAGCCCGATCAGCATCGATCCCGAGTCGCCCATGAAGACCCGGGCCGGGTGCATGTTGTGCGGCAGGAAACCCAGGCACATGCCCATCAGGATCACGGTGAACAGCGTCGCGGGGGCCGCCGCCTCGATCATGTGCCCGTACCAGAGCCGGTACGTGTACAGGAAGAACGCGGCCGAGGCGATGCACACCATGCCCGCCGCGAGCCCGTCCAGGCCGTCGACGAAGTTGACCGCGTTGATGGTGATGACGACCAGGGCGACCGTGAGCAGCGTGCCCTGCCACTGGGTGAGCGCGACCGTGCCGATGCCGGGGATCGGCAGCCACAGGATCGTCAGGCCCTGGAGCACCATCACGGCGGCGGCGATCATCTGGGCGCCCAGCTTGATCAGCGCGTCGATCTCGAACTTGTCGTCCAGGACACCGATCAGCCAGATCAGCGCCGCCCCGGAGAGCAGCGCCCGCGGCTCGTCGGACTGCTGGAAGACCCAGTCGAGGTTGTGGAGATGGGCCGCGACGATCAGGCCCGCGCACAGTCCGCCGAACATGGCGATGCCGCCGAGCCGCGGTGTCGGTTCCCGGTGCACGTCGCGCGCGCGGATCGCGGGCATCGCCCCGGCCGCGATGGCGAACTTGCGCACCGGGCCGGTCAGCAGATAGGTCACCGCAGCCGTGACGCAGAGCGTCAGCAGGTAATCACGCACGGGCTGCCCCACAGATTTCTACGGCCATCTCAGCCCACACCTTAGACGGTCCGGAAGATCCGATTCCTGGTCGAGGACATCTCGGGCTCATGGTCGAGGACACCCCCGGACGGGCCGATGGTTCCTCGTTCCGCCCCCGTCGCCGGGCCCGCCCGGGCCGGACCGGACGCTTCCCGGTCAGGCCGGACCGGCCGGTCCGGAGGGTCCGGGGCCGGGGCCGGCGGCCCGCGTGCCGGACGGGTAGGGCGGGTGCGCGCGGGCCAGCTCCCGGACCTCCGCGCGGACGTCCGCCGCCGCGCCCTCCTCGCGCACCGCCGCCCCGAACAGGGCCGCCAGCCGTGCCATGTCGGCGTCGTCCATGCCCTGGCTGGTCACCGCCGCCGTGCCGAGCCGGATACCGCGGGCATCCCCGTACGGGAGCGCGCAGACGTCCAGGACCAGGCCCCCCGCCGCGAGCCGGTCCCGGGCGAGCCGCCCGTCGACGCCCAGCGGGGCCGGGTCCGCGACGATCAGATGGGTGTCCGTGCCGCCCGTGGTGACCTCGAAGCCCTCGGCCTCCAGACCGGCGGCCAGCACCCGGGCGTGCGCGACCACCCGGCGGGCGTACGCGGCGAACGCCGAAGTGGCCGCCTCCCCGAACGCGACGGCCTTCGCGGCGATCGTGTGCATCTGCGCGCCGCCCTGGGTGAACGGGAACACCGCCCGGTCGACCCGCTCGGCCAGCTCCGCGCCGCACAGGATCATCCCGCCGCGCGGGCCGCGCAGCACCTTGTGCGTGGTCGCGCAGACCACGTCGGCGTACGGCACCGGGCTCGGCGCCGCTCCCCCGGCGATCAGCCCCATCGGGTGCGCGGCGTCGGCGATCAGGTAGGCGCCCACCTCGTCGGCGATGTCCCGGAAGAGTTCGTAGTCCGGGTGTCGGGGGTACGCGATCGAGCCGCTGACGATCGCCTTCGGGCGGTGTGCGCGGGCCAGGGCGCGCACCTGCGCGTAGTCGATCAGGCCGCTCTCGGAGTCCACCCCGTAGCCGACGAACTCGAACCAGCGGCCGGAGAAGTTGGCGGGCGAGCCGTGCGTGAGGTGGCCGCCGTACGGGAGCCCCATCGCGAGCACCGTGTCGCCGGGGCGCAGCAGGGCGGCGTAGGCGGCGAGAACGGCGGAGGAACCGGAGTGGGGCTGGACGTTGGCGTGTTCGGCGCCGAAGAGGGCGGTGGCGCGGTGGCGGGCGACGCGCTCGGCGGCATCGGCGTGCTCGCAGCCGCCGTGGTGGCGGGCGTCGGGGTAGCCCTCGGCGTACTTGTTGGCGAGCGGTGAGCCGAGGGCGGCGAGGACCGCCGGGGAGGTGAAGTTCTCGGCGGCGATCAGCTGCAGGGTGCTGGACTGCCGGTCCAGCTCCGCGAGCAGCACGGCGGCGATCTCCGGGTCCTCCCGGAGCAGGGCGCCGAAGTCCTGCGGCAGGACCGCGTCGGCGGACGTGGGGTGTGCGGCGGGGGTGGTGACCGGCATCGAGGAGCTCCGGGCCTGGAGGGGGTGCGCTGGCGTCAGCTCCAATGTAGGTCCGTCACGGGCCCTCCGCCCGCTGTGCGGCGCCGCCGTGCGCCCGCCCGACCTCCCTGCGCATGTTCTCGCGTGCGGCCGTCGGAGCGGCGACCAGCGGCATCCGGAAGCAGGTGCGCACGGTACGTACGGCTCCCCACGGCGGGGCGGTGCGCCGGGGTCGTCGGTGCGTGGGTCAGTGCGCGGCCGGTACGCCGGTCAGCGCGGTGACGACCGGGTCCAGCGCCTGGTTGATCTCGTCGCCGATGGACCGGAAGAACGTGATCGGCGCACCGTACGGGTCGTTCACCTCGTCCGCCTCGACGGTGGGCGCCAGCAGCCAGCCGCGCAGCGCGGCGGCGGCGCGCACCAGTGCGCGGGCGCGCTCGACGACGCCCTCGTCGCGCGGGTCGGGCAGGGTGGCCGGATCTATGGCGCGGACCAGCCGGGTGAACTCCTTGAGCGTGAAGGTCCGCAGCCCGGCCGAGTGCCCCATCGAGATGACCTGCGCCCGGTGGTCGCGGGTGGCGGTGAGCACCAGGTCGGCGCGGATCACGTGCTCGTCCAGGAGCTCCCGGCCGACGAAGCCCGTGGGATCGGCGCCGAAGTCGGCGAGGACGATCTCGGCGTTGGCCTCCATGGGGGCGCCTTCGTGGCCCCAGGTGCCCGCGCTCTCCACGATCAGCCCGCCCAGCAGCGGATCGCCGAGGCGGTCCACCAGGGCGTGCCGGGTCAGCCGCTCGGTGATCGGCGAGCGGCAGACGTTGCCGGTGCTGACGTGGAGGATGCGGAAAGTGTCGGCCCGCCCCGCTATGCCACGCCCCTCAGGGGCGGTCAATTCGCCACCTCGAGGTCGGGTACCACCTTGCGGAGTTCCTCGACGGAGACCGCGCCGGCGCGCAGCAGTACGGGGACCTTGCCGGTCACGTCGACGATCGACGACGGCACGATGCCGGGTGTCGGTCCCCCGTCGAGGTAGACGGAGACGGAGTCGCCGAGCATCTCCTGGGCGGCGTCGCAGTTCTCGGGGGCGGGGTGGCCGGTGAGGTTGGCGCTGGAGACGGCCATCGGGCCGAACTCGGTGAGCAGCTCGATGGCGACGGGGTGCAGCGGCATCCGGATGGCGACGGTGCCGCGGGTGTCCCCGAGGTCCCACTGCAACGACGGCTGGTGCCGGGCGACGAGCGTGAGGGCGCCCGGCCAGAAGGCGTCGACGAGCTCCCACGCCTGCTCGGAGAAGTCGGTGACGAGACCGTGCAGCGTGTTCGGGGAGCCGATCAGCACGGGGGTGGGCATGTTGCGCCCGCGGCCCTTGGCGGCGAGCAGATCGGCGACGCCCTCGGAACTGAAGGCGTCCGCGCCGACGCCGTACACGGTGTCGGTGGGCAGCACGACCAGTTCGCCGCGGCGGACGGCCGACACGGCCTCGCGCAGCCCCGTCGTACGGTCGGTCGCGTCGTTGCAGTCGTATCGCCGTGCCATCAGCCGGCCTCCTCAAGCATGTACGGATATGGCGGGTGCGGGGCGTGCGTGCGGGCGCCGCCGGTCGCGGCCCGGCCGCGGGTGCGGGTGGCGCCGGTCACGGCATGGCCTTGCGGGCGGTGGCGAAGCGCGGACGGTTGTTGAGGTCGGGGTGGTCGGCCGCGTCGGCCCAGCCGCGCTCCTCGGCGAAGATCCACGGCACCTGGCCGCCCTGGGTGTCGGCGTGCTCGACGACGACGAGGCCGCCCGGGCGCAGCAGGCGGTGCGCGGTGCGCTCGATGCCGCGGATGGTGTCGAGGCCGTCCTCGCCGGAGAACAGGGCCATCTCCGGGTCGTGGTCGCGGGCCTCGGGGGCCACGTACTCCCATTCGGTGAGCGGGATGTACGGCGGGTTGGAGATGACCAGGTCGACCTGGCCGTCGAGTTCGGGGAGGGCGGTGAGGGCGTCGCCGTGGTGGACGGTCACCCTGGACCCCTCGGCGTTCTTCCGGGTCCACTTGAGGGCGTCGTCGGAGAGTTCCACGGCGTGCACCCGGGAACGCGGCACCTCCTGGGCGATGGCCAGGGCGATGGCGCCCGAGCCGCTGCACAGGTCGACGACGGTCGGCTCGACGACGTCCATCGCGCGCACGGCGTCTATCGCCCAGCCGACGACGGACTCGGTCTCCGGGCGGGGGACGAAGACGCCGGGCCCGACCTGGAGCTCCAGATAGCGGAAGAAGGCGCGGCCGGTGATGTGCTGGAGCGGTTCGCGGGCCTCGCGGCGGGCGATCGCCTCCCAGTAGCGGGCGTCGAAGTCCGCGTCCGGCACACGGTGCAACTCGCCCCGCTTGACGCCGTGCACGAAGGCGGCGAGCTCCTCCGCGTCGAATCTCGGTGAGGGCACACCGGCGTCGGCCAGCCGCTGGGTGGCCTGGGCCACCTCGGCGAGCAGCAGGTTCATCGCGGTACTCCGTACGGGGTCACGGGCGGGGCGGGCTTTGCTGGGGCCGGCCGACGCGTCGGGAGGTCGACGTGTGCGGCCGGTCCTATGCTGCGGCGAGCTTCGCGGCGGAGTCGGCGTCGACACACGCCTGGATCACCGCGTCCAGGTCGCCGTCGAGCACCTGGTCCAGGTTGTACGCCTTGAAGCCGACGCGGTGGTCCGAGATCCGGTTCTCCGGGAAGTTGTACGTGCGGATCTTCTCGGATCGGTCGACGGTGCGGACCTGGCTGCGGCGCGCGTCGGCGGCCTCGGCCTCGGCCTTCTCCTGGGCGGCGGCCAGCAGGCGCGAGCGCAGGATGCGCATGGCCTGTTCCTTGTTCTGGAGCTGGCTCTTCTCGTTCTGGCAGGAGGCGACGACACCGGTCGGCAGGTGCGTGATGCGGACCGCGGAGTCCGTGGTGTTGACGGACTGGCCGCCGGGTCCGGAGGAGCGGTAGACGTCGATGCGCAGGTCGTTGGCGTGGATCTCGATGTCGACCTCCTCGGCCTCGGGGGTGACGAGCACCCCGGCGGCGGAGGTGTGGATGCGGCCCTGGGACTCGGTGGAGGGCACGCGCTGCACCCGGTGCACGCCGCCCTCGTACTTCAGACGGGCCCAGACGCCCTGGCCGGGCTCGGTGGCGCCGTTGCCGCCCTTGGTCTTCACCGCGACCTGGACGTCCTTGTAGCCGCCGAGCTCGGACTCCGTGGAGTCGATGATCTCGGTCTTCCAGCCGACGCGCTCGGCATAGCGCAGGTACATCCGCAGCAGGTCACCGGCGAACAGGGCGGACTCGTCGCCCCCGGCGCCCGCCTTGATCTCCAGGAGCACGTCCTTGTCGTCGCTGGGGTCGCGCGGGACCAGCAGGAGGCGGAGCTTCTCGGTGAGCTCCTCGCGCTGCTGCTCCAGCTCCTTGACCTCGGCGGCGAAGTCGGGGTCGTCGGCGGCCAGTTCGCGGGCCGTCTCGATGTCGTCGCCGGCCTGCTTCCAGGAGCGGTACGTGGCGACGATCGGAGTCAACTCGGCGTAGCGCTTGTTCAGCTTGCGCGCGTTGGCCTGGTCGGCGTGGACCGCCGGGTCCGCGAGCTTCTTCTCCAGATCGGTCTGCTCACCGATCAGTTCCTCGACGGCCTCGAACATCTTCGGGCTCCTGGTTCCTTCACTCGGACGTGCCTGCTGGACGGCGTGCCGCCGTCCGGGCGGGGGTACGGGGACGTGTCGTACCCCGAGCCGGAAAACGCCGGTCTCGGCGCCCCCGGGAAGAGGGCGCCGAGAACCGGCGCAGTGGCTCGCTACTTGCTGGCGGAGCCGGCAGCCTTGCCGAAGCGGGCCTCGAAGCGGGCCACGCGGCCACCGGTGTCGAGGATCTTCTGCTTGCCCGTGTAGAACGGGTGGCACTCGGAGCAGACTTCGGCGCGGATGGTGCCGCCGTCGATGGTGCTCCGGGTGGTGAACGACGCGCCGCAGGTGCAGCTGACCTGCGTCTCGGCGTACGCGGGGTGGATGTCGCGCTTCAAGGGATTCTCCTAGGTTCGGGAGGGCACCGGGTCGGACGCACGGGATGCGTGTCCGTGAACCGGGGCCGACGGTCCAGTCTGCCAGGACCGGCCGCATCTCCCAAAACCGGGGGCGGCCCGCACCTATTCCCGGGCCCGTTCCCGCACCGGGGACGGGCCCGCGCGCCACCGACCGTCACACCGCATCACGACGCGTCACCGGTTCCGGCCCGCGGCGCGGCCGGGATCAGCGGACGACGTCGCCCGCGGTCCCCTTGTCACCGGCCGACTTCTCGGTGGCCGAGGCCGGGATCGGCCTGTCGCCCTTGAGCGCGTCCCAGACCTGCCGGGCGGACTCCTCCAGCGGTACGACGCGGTTCGGATCGGCCGGGTCGTACTGGACGGGCAGGGTCACCATGTGGACGTTCTTCGCGCCGAGCCCCTTGAGGCCGTTCGCGAAGGAGGCCAGTTCCTTGACCGATCCCAGGTCCGAGTCGGTCGTGACGGCCTTGGTGGCGGCGTCCGCGAGGTCGTACAGCTTCGTCGGGCTGGAGAACACCCCGACGCTCCTGACCTGTTCCATCAGCGCCTTGATGAACGCCTGCTGGAGCTGGATGCGGCCGAGGTCGCTGCCGTCGCCGACGCTCTTGCGGGTGCGGACGAGACCCAGCGACTGCTCGCCGTTCAGAACGTGGGTGCCGGGAGGGAGGTCGAGATGGCTCTTGGGGTCGTGGATCGCCGTGGTCGTGGTGATCTTCACGCCGCCCAGCTCGTCGATGAGCTTCTTGAACCCGGTGAAGTCGACTTCCAGGTAGTGGTCCATGCGGATGCCGGACATGGCCTCGACGGTCTTGACCGCGCAGGCCGGCCCGCCGACCTCGTACGCCGTGTTGAACATCGCGCGCCGCTCCCCCGCGACGAGCTGCCCGGAGGTGTCGCCGACGCAGTCGGGGCGGGTAACGAGGGTGTCGCGCGGGATGGAGACGACGGAGGCCGTCCGGTGGCCCTTGTCGATGTGCACGACCATCGCGGTGTCGGAACGGGCCGTGCCCTCGTCGGTGCCGTACGCGGCGTTCGCTCCGGAGCGGGAGTCGGAGCCGAGCACGAGGATGTCTTGGGAGCCGTTGTCGACGTTGTCGGGGCGGTCCTTGCCGAGCGCCGCGTTGATGTCGACGGCCTTGAGGTTGCCGTTGAGATCGAAGTAGGCGAGGGCGAGCCCGCCCCCGCCCAGGGCCAGGGCCCCCACCAGGGTCCAGGCGGCGATCACCGCCGTCCGGTGGCGGCGGGAAGGCTTCTTGCGGCGTCTGCCGGTGGCGCGTATTCGGATGCCGCTCCCGTTCTGCCCGCTCATCCTTCTCCTTCTGTTCCCGGCTCCTCGCGGCCACCCCCGGCAGCGGTGCGTGCGCACTGATTCGTTCTGCTGTGACGACTTGTCGCCACTTCACGTGACTCGTACGACGTCGCGGTACTTCGTACGACGTCGCGGCATGAAGAAGGGTTGCACAGCGGTTCGTCACATCCACGTGAGGAACAAGTCGGCACAAAGGCCACGCCCCACGTCGGCGAACGGCTGGTGATCCGGCGCTCACCTGCGGTTTCTCGCCCCGTGCAGCCGTCGTCGCGAACCCGGCCGTCACGTCCGTCGTGTGGCGAAGGTCTCGGACCGGCCGAAAGGACCGGATCGCGCACGGAGCGACGAACCGCGATCCGCGCGGCCGCGCGAAACAGGGCCGCCCCCGTCACCTCGGCGGTGACGGGGGCGGCCCTGTGAGCCTGCCGGTACGGTACGACGTCAGTCGTTGCCGTTGCCCGGAGCGGGCGTCGTCTTCTGGATCTGGAGCAGGAACTCCGCGTTGGACTGGGTCTTCTTCATCCGGTCCAGGAGGAGCTCGATCGCCTGCTGCTGGTCGAGCGCGTGCAGCACCCGGCGCAGCTTCCAGACGATGGCCAACTCCTCGCTGCCGAGCAGGATCTCCTCCTTGCGGGTGCTGGACGCGTCGACGTCCACCGCCGGGAAGATGCGCTTGTCCGAGAGCTTCCGGTCGAGCTTGAGCTCCATGTTGCCGGTGCCCTTGAACTCCTCGAAGATCACCTCGTCCATGCGCGAGCCGGTCTCGACGAGCGCGGTGGCCAGGATGGTCAGCGAACCGCCGTCCTCGATGTTGCGCGCGGCACCGAAGAAGCGCTTCGGCGGGTACAGCGCGGTCGAGTCGACACCACCGGACAGGATGCGTCCGGAGGCGGGGGCCGCGAGGTTGTACGCGCGGCCGAGGCGGGTGATGGAGTCCAGCAGCACGACCACGTCGTGACCCAGTTCGACGAGACGCTTGGCACGCTCGATGGCCAGCTCGGCGACGGTGGTGTGGTCCTCGGCCGGGCGGTCGAAGGTCGAGGAGATGACCTCGCCCTTCACCGACCGCTGCATGTCGGTGACCTCTTCCGGACGCTCGTCGACCAGGACGACCATCAGGTGGCACTCGGGGCTGTTGACGGTGATCGCGTTCGCGATCGCCTGCAGGATCATGGTCTTGCCGGTCTTCGGCGGGGCCACGATCAGCCCGCGCTGGCCCTTGCCGATCGGTGCGACCAGGTCGATGATCCGCGTCGTCAGGACGTTGGAGTCGGTCTCCAGGCGGAGCCGGTCCTGCGGGTAGAGCGGGGTCAGCTTCTGGAACTCCGGTCGGCCGCGGCCGGTTTCGGGCGCCATGCCGTTCACCGAGTCGAGGCGGACCAGCGCGTTGAACTTCTCGCGCCGCTCGCCGTCCTTGGGCTGCCGCACCGCACCGGTGACGTGGTCACCCTTGCGCAGGCCGTTCTTGCGGACCTGGGCGAGCGAGACGTACACGTCGTTCGGGCCGGGCAGGTAGCCGGAGGTCCGGATGAACGCGTAGTTGTCGAGGATGTCCAGGATGCCCGCGACGGGGATCAGGACATCGTCCTCGGAGACCTGGACCTCGCCCGCGAAGTCGTCGCGGCCGCGGCGGCCACGACGGTCGCGGTAACGGCCCCGACGGCCGCGGCGGCCGCCCGCCTCGTCGTCGTATCCGTCGTCCTGCTGGCCGCCCTGGCGCTGCTGGCGCTGGCCGCCCTGCTGTGCCTGGCCACCGCCCTGTCCCTGGTCGTCGGCCTTGCCGCGGCGGTCGCGCTGCCGGTCGCGGCGGTCCCCGCGCTCCTGGCGGTCGCCCCGCTCGCCGCGCTGGCCGCGGTCCTGTCGCTCGCCCCGACGGCCCTCGGCCGTGTCGGCGGCGGCCTCGGCGCGGTCCTCGTTCTTCGGCTCGGCGCTCTTGGGCTCGGCCTGCGTCTGGGCCTTGGCCTCGACGGCCGGCTTGCTCTCCGCCTTGGGCTCCGGGCTGCCCGCCTGGGCGGTGGCACGGCGCCGACGGCGCTCGCCCGCGGGCTGCTCGTCGCTGGCCGGCTGACCGGGGATGTCGATCTGCTGCTGGGTGGCGGCCTTCTCGGCGGGCGCGGCGTCCTCGCCGGTGCGGGCCTTGGACGTGGCACGGCGCTTCGGCTTGGTCTCGGCGTCGGCGGCGGGCGCGGCGGCCTTGGGCGCGGCGGCGGCTGCCTGCGCCTCCTTGATGACCTCGATCAGCTGGCCCTTGCGCATCCGCGCGGTGCCCTTGATGCCGAGGCCGGACGCGACCTGCTGCAGCTCGGCCAGGACCATGCCCTCAAGGCCGGTGCCGGAGCGGCGGCGCCGTGTGGTGGTGCCAGTGGCAGCACCTTCGGCGGGCGCGGCGCTGTCGACGCTCTTGTCGGCAGTCACGCCCATCAGATCGGTGGTGTCGCTCACGAAGGGTCCTTCCCTGGAGCGGACGTCGGCCTTCTGGCTCGGCGACCGGTTGTGCTGTCCGGCTGCGGTCTCTTCTGCTTGCGGACCGTGCCGGGGCGGTGGTCCGCCGGGGTACGGCGGAGAAATGAAGGTGTGCGGGGGTCCGGCGCGGGCATCCCCCTGCTCGGCCCACTCCTGGACGAGCGAGGGGTGTGTCGTGCCGGTTCCGGAGCGTGCACGAAACTGCTCAGGCAGGCTGCTCAGGCAGTTTGGGGAGGCTCCCGGAGAAAAGGTGGTCCCGGAAAGGGACACGGAGCAACGCGCCTCATGGACGTCGATTGCAGACTTGAGGTTAACACTACCGGCTCCAACAAACATTCCCCCTCTCACTCACCGGCAATCACTTCTCGGCCACCCGGCCCTCACCTCGCGGCTACGGGGCGAGTGGAAGCACACTCGCGCCAGGGGTGTCGAGCGTGAGCCGATTGGCGGCCCAGCCCTCGCCCGCCAGCCGTGCGACCTTGTCGGCCGCACCGTCCTCGACCAGTGCGAGCACGGTCGGCCCGGCACCGGAGATGACCGCGGGCACGCCGTCGGCGCGCAGTCGGTGCACGAGCTCCGCGCTCTGCGGCATCGCCGGGGCGCGGTACTCCTGGTGCAGCCGGTCCTCGGTGGCGGTGAACAGCAGCTCGGGGCGCCTGGTCAGCGCCTCGACGAGCAGCGCGGCACGCCCGGCGTTGAAGGCGGCGTCGATGTGCGGGACCGTGCGCGGCAGCAGTCCGCGGGCGGTCTCGGTCAGCACCGGCCGGTCGGGGACGAAAACCACCGGAACGATGGAATCCGCGGGATCCATCCTGATCGCTTGGGCCGATCCGCCGTCCGTCCACGCGAGGGTGAAGCCGCCGAGCAGGCAGGCCGCGACGTTGTCCGGATGTCCCTCGATCTCGGTGGCGAGATCGAGCAGCGCGGCGTCGTCGAGCCGGGTGTCGCCGCCGGTCGTCACCGCGCGGGCGGCGACGATGCCGGCGCAGATGGCCGCCGAGGAGGAGCCGAGGCCGCGCCCGTGCGGGATGCGGTTGGCGCAGACGATCTCCAGGCCGTGCGGCTGCCCGCCGAGCAGGTCGAAGGCCGTGCGCAGGGAGCGCACGAGGAGGTGCCTCTCGTCGCGCGGCAGGGTCTCGGCGCCCTCGCCCGCGATGTCGATGTGCAGTCCGGAGTCGGCCACGCGGACGACGACGTCGTCGTACAGCCCCAGCGAGAGGCCGAAGGCGTCGAAACCCGGGCCCAGGTTGGCGCTGGTCGCGGGGACGCGCACCCGGACGGCGGCGGCTCGGAAGGCGGGACCGGCCATCGGTTGGACGACTCTCCTTGTGAGGCGGCGGGGGGTGGTGAAGCGATTTCTCGGCGACGGCGGATGTCGTGGCGGCGGGGATGGGTTCCGGGGAGTGGATTCCGGGAGACCGACGGCCACAACGACCCCTGCACCGCGGCATATGCGGCGGGCGGGTTGACTACAGCTTATCGAAGGAAGGTTCTGTGGCGACATAGGGCGCACAGGAGGCGCACGATGCGTGTCGCCCATCTCCTGCGCGCTCTCGCCCTCGGAAAGGGACGGTTGGGCCGAATTCCCTCTCTGCGGCGACCGTCCCTCGCGTCGACGGCGCCCCGCACCGGGCCGTGCTCCCGCCCCGGGTGACCGGCGACCGGCCCGGCCGGAGGAGGCGGGCCGGTACCGGCGGGAGCGGCCGGGAGGCGGACCGACGGCCGGGAGAACGGGCCGGGCCCGTCGACCACCCGGCCCCGGCCCGCCCCCGGGTTCGTGCGGCGGCTCCAGGGCGTGTTGCGAAAGTCCCGTCCGGCCCGCGACGTCCTTCGGGCGGACGACGCCACTTCCGCAACCCGCCCTAGGCTAGGCCCAGCTTCTCGGCGGCGGTGGCCGCGTCGACCGGGACCGTGACCGGCTGCGGGGCGCCCGCGACGGCCCAGTCGGGGTCCTTGAGGCCGTTGCCGGTGACCGTGCAGACGATCTTCTGGCCGGGGTCGACCTTGCCCTGCTCCGCGGCCTTCAGCAGACCGGCGACCGACGCGGCCGAGGCGGGCTCCACGAAGACGCCCTCCTGGGAGGCCAGCAGCCGGTACGCGGACAGGATCTGGCGATCCGTCACCTCATCGATGAAACCACCCGATTCGTCCCGGGCG
This sequence comes from Streptomyces sp. NPDC001750, assembly GCF_042892615.1. Taxonomy (NCBI): domain Bacteria; kingdom Bacillati; phylum Actinomycetota; class Actinomycetes; order Kitasatosporales; family Streptomycetaceae; genus Streptomyces; species Streptomyces sp. NPDC001750. The sequence goes on from NZ_JBIAUE010000002.1 coordinate 448,290, forward strand.
TTCAGCGCGAACTGCCAGGAGGCGGGATTGCCGATCCGGATCGCGGTGGCGACGGTCGACGGGTCCTTGACGACCTCGCCGCGGACGATGGGCGCGGAACCCGACGCCTGGAAGCCCCACATGCGCGGGGTGTGCGAGGCCATGCCGTCTGCGGCGTACTCCTTGTAGCCCTTCCAGTACGCGGTGATGTTGCCCGCGTTGCCGACCGGGAGGACGTGGATGTCGGGAGCGTCGCCGAGGGCGTCGACGATCTCGAACGCGGCGGTCTTCTGGCCCTCGATGCGGACCGGGTTGACCGAATTGACCAGCGCCACCGGGTAGTTGTCCGAAAGTGAGCGGGCCAGCGTCAGGCAGTCGTCGAAATTGCCGTCCACCTGGAGGATCTTGGCGCCGTGCACCAGCGCCTGCCCCATCTTGCCGAGCGCGATCTTGCCCTGCGGTACGAGGACGGCGCAGACCATGCCGGCCCGGACCGCGTACGCGGCGGCGGAGGCGGAGGTGTTCCCGGTGGAGGCGCAGATGACGGCACGCGCGCCCTCCTCCTTGGCGCGGGTGATCGCCATCGTCATCCCGCGGTCCTTGAACGAACCGGTGGGGTTGGCGCCCTCGACCTTGAGGTGTACCTCGCAGCCCGTACGCTCGGAGAGGACCTGGGCGGGAACGAGCGGCGTGCCGCCCTCACGAAGCGTGACGACCGGCGTCGTGTCCGTGACCGGGAGCCGGTCCCGGTACTCCTCGATGATGCCGCGCCACTGGTGGGTGCCCTTGCTGGTCATGGGTCCTTACTCCCCTTCAACACGCATGATGCTGGCGACACCGCGCACGGTGTCGAGCTTGCGCAGCGCCTCGACGGTCGCCGAGAGGGCGGCGTCGGGCGCGCGGTGGGTGACGACGACGAGGGACGCCTCGCCGCCGTCCTGTGCGGCGACGGCCGCGTCGACGCCGCTCGCGCTCCTGCCCTGCTGGCGGACGGTGTCGATCGACACGCCCTGCTCGGCGAAGACCGTCGCGACCTGGGCGAGCACGCCCGGCCGGTCGGCCACGTCGAGGCTGATGTGGTACCGCGTGACGACGTCGCCCATGGGGCTGACCGGCAGCCGCGTGTAGGCGGACTCGCCGGGGCCGGTGGTCTCTCCCAGCTTGTTGCGGCAGACCGCGACCAGGTCGCCGAGGACCGCGGACGCGGTCGGCGAACCGCCCGCGCCGGGGCCGTAGAACATGAGCTGCCCGGCCGCCTCGGCCTCGACGAAGACCGCGTTGTACGCCTCGCGGACGGAGGCCAGGGGGTGACTCAACGGGATCATCGCGGGGTGCACCCGCGCGGTGACGGAGTTCCCGTCGGCGGCGCGCTCGCAGATCGCGAGGAGCTTGACGGTGCAGCCCATGCGGCGGGCGGAGGCCATGTCGGCGGCCGTGACCTCGGTGATGCCCTCGCGGTGCACGTCACCGATCCTGACCCGGGTGTGGAAGGCGATACCGGCCAGGATCGCGGCCTTGGCGGCGGCGTCGAAGCCCTCCACGTCGGCGGTCGGGTCGGCCTCCGCGTAGCCGAGCGCGGTGGCCTCGTCGAGCGCCTCGGAGTATCCGGCGCCACTGGTGTCCATCCGGTCGAGGATGAAGTTGGTGGTGCCGTTCACGATGCCGAGGACCCGGTTCACCTTGTCGCCCGCGAGGGACTCGCGCAGTGGCCGCACCAGCGGGATCGCCCCGGCCACGGCAGCCTCGTAGTAGAGGTCCCTGCCGTGCTTCTCGGCGGCGGCGTGCAGTGCCGCGCCGTCCTCGGCCAGCAGCGCCTTGTTCGCGGAGACGACGCTCGCCCCGTGCTCGAAGGCGGTGGTGATGAGCGTACGGGCGGGCTCGATGCCTCCGATGACCTCGATGGCGACGTCGATGTCGCCCCGTTTCACCAGGGCCGTCGCATCGGTGGTGATCAGTGCGGCGTCGATGCCCTCACGCACCCTGGAGGGACGGCGGACGGCGACACCGGCGAGCTCGACCGGCGCGCCGATGCGCGCGGCGAGGTCGTCGGCGTGCGTCGTCATGAGGCGCGCCACCTCTGAGCCGACCACTCCACAGCCCAGCAGCGCCACCTTCAGCGGACGCGTACGCATCATCCGACCTCGATTCCTCAACCTCTGATATCTGGACCAGTCTCACTCAACGGACGGGAGTTTCTGTCATACGTCCGGATCCTGAGACATCTATTTCATCAGCCGACATCGAGACGCAGGAGATCTTCCTCCGTCTCACGCCTGACGATCACACGCGCCTGCCCGTCGCGCACGGCGACGACGGGCGGACGCAGGGCATGGTTGTAGTTGCTCGCCATGGAACGGCAGTACGCGCCGGTGGCGGGCACGGCGATCAGGTCGCCGGGCGCCAGGTCGGACGGCAGGAAGGCGTCCCTGACCACGATGTCGCCGCTCTCGCAGTGCTTGCCGACGACGCGGACGAGCATCGGTTCGGCCTCGGAGACACGGGAGACGAGCGCCACGCTGTACTCGGCGTCGTACAGAGCGGTGCGGATGTTGTCCGACATGCCGCCGTCCACGCTGACATACGTACGCAGCCCCTCCAGGGGCTTGATGGTGCCGACCTCGTACAGCGTGAACGCGGAGGGGCCGACGATGGCGCGCCCCGGCTCGACGGAGATCCTCGGGGTGGCGAGGCCGGCCGCCTCGCACTCGCGGGTCACGATGTCGCCGAGCGTCTTGGCGATCTCGTGCGGCTCGCGCGGGTCGTCGTCGGAGGTGTACGCGATGCCCAGCCCGCCGCCCAGGTCGATCTCGGGCAGTTCGACACCGTGCTCGTCGCGCACCTCGGCGAGCAGCCCCACCACGCGCCGGGCGGAGACCTCGAAGCCGGCCATGTCGAAGATCTGCGAGCCGATGTGCGAGTGGATGCCGATGAGTTCGAGCCCGTCGAGGGCGAGCGCCCGTCGCACCGCCTCGGCGGCCTCTCCCCCGGCCAGCGCGATCCCGAACTTCTGGTCCTCGTGCGCGGTCGCGATGAACTCGTGCGTGTGCGCCTCGACACCCACGGTCACCCGGATCTGTACGCGCTGCCGCTTGCCGAGCCGCTGAGCCACGTGGGCGACGCGGGCGATCTCCTGGAACGAGTCGAGCACGATCCGCCCGACACCGACGGTGACCGCCCGCTCGATCTCCGCGACGGTCTTGTTGTTGCCGTGGAAGGCGATGCGCTCGGCGGGCATCCCCGCGTCCAGCGCACAGGTCAGCTCGCCGCCGGAGCAGACGTCGAGGTTGAGGCCCTCCTCCTCGAGCCAGCGCACAACGGCCCGCGACAGGAACGCCTTCCCCGCGTAGAACACATCGGCGTCCGGCCCGAAGGCATGGGCCCAGGCCCGGCAGCGGGCCCGGAAGTCGCTCTCGTCGAGGATGTAGGCGGGGGTGCCGAACTCCTCGGCCAGCCGCGCCACTTCGATCCCGCCGACGGTGACGGTGCCGTCCGCGTTCCGGGCGACGGTACGGGACCAGACCTTGGCGTCCAGGGCGTTGAGGTCGGTGGGCGGGGCGGTGTAGTGCCCCTCCGGCAGGACATCGGCGTGGCGGGGCCCGGCGGGGTGTGCGGAACGGCTCATGGTGCTTGCTCTGCTCTCTCGGGTCTCTCAGAGGACTTCGGGTGCGCTGATGCCGAGCAGGGACAGGCCGCCTGCCAGCACCGTCCCGGCGGCCTCGGCGAGGGCGAGCCGGGAACGGTGGGCGGCCGAGGGTTTCTCGTCACCGGCGGGGAGCGGCGGGGCGCCGTCGTGGAAGTCGAAGAACGCCCGCGCGATCGCCTCCAGCTGCCGGGCGACCCGGTCGGGCTCCCGGTGCCGAGCGGCGGCGGCGAGCACGTCGGGATGGTCGGCGAGGAGCGCCGCGAGCGCGTCCGTCACGGCCTCCGCACGCTCCGCGCCCCCTGGCCGGGCGCCACCCCCGAGACCCTCGTACGCGGCGGTGAACCCCAGCTGCCGGGCGTTGCGACTAAGGGCCCGGGTGCGCGCGTACGCGTACCGCACCCGGAACAGTGGATTGCCCTCCCGCTGCGCGAGGAGCGCCTCGTCGCCGGTGTCCTGGGGCCGGTCGTGCGGGGCGGCCCGCAGCAGCGCCCAGCGCGCGGCGTCGTTCCCGAGCCGCGCGAAGAGATCGCGGTCGGCGGCGGGCACCGGCATCACGTGCAGCGCCTCCCCGCCCGCGGCCCGCGCGCCCACGGTCGCTCCCTGGGCCCGGAGCAGCCGCTCGACGACCTCGGTGACGACCAGGGCGCGCGCCTCCTCGACGGGCGCGAAGGACACGGTCGTACCGGCGAGGGCGTGCCCGTGCCCGTACTCCCGGCCGCTCCTCGCGATGTCCAGGACGAGGGCGCCGATCCGGTCGGCACCGTCCAGCAGGCTGAAGTTCAGGAAGCCGGGCCCCGTGACCTCGACCATGCCGATCCCCGGCACGCCCCGCACCCGCTCCCGGATGATCTCGGCGACGTCCCTGGCCGGCAGCGCGGCGGGCCGGGCCAGCTGGAGGGCGACGGCACAGGCGTAGTCCCCACGCCCACCGGGCCTGGTCCGCTCCACCCGCACGCGCGCGGGCACGGGCGCGCGCAAGGCGTCCTCGTCGACCGCGCGACGCACGGCGTGCAGCACGGCCCTGGAGAGATCGGCGGGGGTCACAGGACAAGCGTATGGGAGGAAGGGGGCCACCCCGCGACCCGGTTTCGCCATGCGGTCACCCGGCGGCGCTCTCCGCCCTCCCCGCCCCCTGTCTGCCGTCGGCCGCGGGCGGCTCCGCCCGGTCCGCCAACTCCGCCACGAGCCGAACCAGTTCGCTGGGCTCGAAGGGCTTCGCCAGGAACGCGTCCACCCCTGCGGCGACCCCGGTGTCCACCTCGCAGGGGGTGCAGGCACTGATGATCGCCAGGGGCAGATGTCTGGTCCGCGGATCGGAACGCAATCTGGTGGCGGTCTGCAGACCGTCCAGCCGGGGCATGACGACATCGAGAGTGATCACATCGGGACAGACCTGATGCACCAGATCCAGACACTCGACACCATCGGACGCGGTCACGACCTCGAAGCCCTCAAGCTCGAGATTGACCCTGATCAACTGCCGGATGACCTTGTTGTCGTCGACAACAAGCACGCGGCCACACGCGCCTGACACACTCCGAGAGTAGGTGCGGCGTAGGGGCTGCGTCCGGGTTTTGCCCATTTCCGCCCCCGGACGAGTGGTGCGAGCGTGGCCGGATGTGCGCCACCCCAGCCCCCTCCCCGCCTGCCGACCTGCACGGGCCCTCCTCAGAGCACGGAAATAGCTGTTCACGGACACCCCGTAGAAGCTGGTAGTGTTTCTCCCGTCGCCGAACAACACGGCGAAACGCCCCCGTAGCTCAGGGGATAGAGCAACGGCCTCCGGAGCCGTGTGCGCAGGTTCGAATCCTGCCGGGGGCACTTCGCAGGAAGTGCCGAAAGACCCCGTGATCAGCGGAAAAGCTGAGCGCGGGGTCTTGTTGTATGTGCAGGCGTGTGCCGTGCTCAGCGACCTTATGACAGGGGCCGCCGCCTGTTCGCGGCCTGGACCGTGGGGCATCGTCCCAGGTGGGAGCACGGAAGCGACGGACGACGAACGACGAAGTCCCTGGGACCGGTCCGTGAGCGACCTCGGTGGCGTCCACGCCCGCGTTGAGCCACGTGGAGAGCACGGGGTGCCGGAGGCCGTACGGAACGGTGGGTACTGTGCCCGGCCGGTGCGGTGTCCTGGCCCGTCACGTGACAGCCGCTTTCCCGACCGCGTGTCAGAGGTCGCGCAGGCGACTGGTCCGCGCCGACGCGGTGGGAGCAGTCGCCGGTGTGGAAAGGGCATCGACCTCTGTGTCGATGTCAACATCGGTCTGGACTCTACGGAACTGCTCGAAGGTCTCGATTTCCTGCTTCGTGAAGCCGTCCTCGCTCAGGCGAACCCCCAACGCGAGCAGTCGCATGGTCCGCTGGATGCGTACGGCATCCTGCGCGGCACCCCGATGGAGGGCCCGGTATGCCTTGGCGGCGGGACCACGCCAGCCGACCTCGATGGCGTCGACGATCTCGTCCATGCGTGTGACCTGTCGGCCAAGATACTCCTGCATATCATCCAGATCGTCCGCAAGTTTCTTCAGCTGCGACGACGTGTATGCGAGCTCGGGCTCACCACCATGCCGCCCCCTGCTCTCGAATCCTGTGCGGTGATCCGCGAACTCACCCTAGTGCCTCCCAGCACTGGCAACACGGTCACGTGCACCGTTCCACCCTGCTCACCCGGCCCCGGGGCCGCAGAAGCAGATGAGTACCGGTGCGTCCACCCGAAGCGCCATGGGGGCGACAGCCGCCTTCCTCGGCAAGGCGGATCCTGCGGGTCGGGCCACCAGGACCGCCCGCGCCCTCGCCGGGGCGGCGACATCGGAGCATCGTTCGTGCTTCGGGCCTCGCGGCCGGTCCCGCAGGAGACCTGTCGCGATTCGGCCGAATCCCGTGGCTCCATGCCCCATGCCCCAACCGGTGAGAAGGCCGTGCGATCCGTCGGACAGCGCCTAGTGGCTCGTCTCGCAGCGTTGGCCGGGTAATCGATGTGCCGCCCGGCGGTCAGCGGACTGTCTCCAGGACCTGCTTGGCGTTGGTCGTGGGACGTCGCCCGGGTTTGTTCGTCGGCCAGTCAGCATGGAGGAAAGCTGCCGCTTGCAGCGGATCAGCCGGACGACGGAGGATAGCTGCGGCGGGCGATCGTGGTGCTGATGTTCGCTCAGGGCAGCAGAGCGTCAAGGTCACTCCCCTGCTGAGGCAGGGGCGTTGAGCTGCCAGTTGCTTGATCGAGGCTGTCGTCGGGTGGCCGCCCTGCTCATCCGAGTTCAAAGGAGTGTTGCAACGCGGACCAGGTCAGCAACTGCACGAAGGCGGCTGTGCTGCGGCCAGGCGATCACCGTTGTCACAGGCGGAGCGTCCAGGACCGGCACCGCGGCGAGGTCCCGGCGCAGGTCGGTACTGGCTGACTCGGGAATGACCACGGTGGTACGGCCGAGCGCGATCAGCTGGAAGAGCTGTGTCAGGTTCCGTATCTCCGCGCCCGGTCCTTCGGGGTAGCTGCCGCCGGGACCGGGCCAGCGGGCCATCGGGAGCTCCGGCAGTCTGGTGACGTCGGCCATCCGGATCTGGGAGCGGATGGCGAGCGGGTGTGAGGCCGGCAGGATCGCGACCTGTCCCTCGGTGTACAGGGTTTCGGTGTCGAGCCCGGCTGCTGAGTCGAAGGGCAGGTGCAGCAGAGCCACGTCGGCTTGTTCCTCCTCCAGCAGCTGCCGGTGCTGGTGTGCCTCGCAGATCAGCAGATCGACGGTGGCTGCGCCGGGTTCCGTGGCGTAGGCGTCGAGCAGTTTCGTCAGCAGCTCGCCACCGGTGCCGGATTTGACGGCGAGGACGAGGCTGGGGTGTGCCTTGGCGGCCCGTTGGGTACGCCGCTCAGCCGCGGTCACTGCGCTGAGGATCTCGCGTCCTTCGGCCAGCAGCACGGTTCCGGCCTCGGTGAGCGTGACCTTGCGGCTGTTGCGTTCCAGCAGTGCGGTTCCGAGCCGCCGCTCGAGCTGGGTGATCGTGCGGGACAGTGGCGGCTGGGCTATCCCAAGGCGCTGGGCGGCCTTGCCGAAGTGCAACTCCTCGGCGACGGCGACGAAGTACCGCAGCTCGCGTATTTCCATGAGTCCAGGCTAAGGAGGCAGGCGGCTGATCGATACCGCTCGGGTATCGCTGCACTACCGAGAGGGTGTTGGTGCCCGGCTGCAGCGCAGGCATGCTCGTTTTCATGAGCGAGAAGACGATCGCGCTGGTCACTGGCGCGAACAAGGGAATCGGGTATGAGATCGCGGCCGGGCTGGGTGCGCGGGGCTGGAGTGTCGGTGTCGGCGCCCGGGACGAGCAGCGCCGGAAGGACGCTGTGGCGAAGTTGCGTGCGGCTGGTGCTGACGCGTTCGGCGTGCCTTTGGACGTGACCGACGCCGGGAGCGTGGCCGCCGCAGTCCAACTGATCGAGGAGCGGGCAGGACGGCTGGACGTACTGGTCAACAACGCTGGCGTTGCCGGCGGCTGGCCGGAGGAACCGACGACCATCGACCTGGAGACCGTGCGGCGACTGCTGGAGACCAACGTCCTCGGCGTCATCAGGGTCACCAACGCGATGCTGCCCCTGCTGCTCCGTTCGGCGCACCCGCGGATCGTCAACCAGTCCAGCCACGTCGGCTCCCTGACACTGCAGACCACGCCCGGCGTGGACCTCGGGGGGATCAGCGGGGCGTACGCGCCGACGAAGACCTACCTCAACGCCGTCACCATCCAGTACGCCAAGGAGCTGAGCGGCACCAACGTCCTGATCAACAACGCCTGCCCCGGTTATGTGGCCACCGACCTCAACGGATTCAGCGGGACGCAGAGCCCCGAGCAGGGCGCGGCGATCGCCATCCGGCTGGCGACCTTGTCGGACGACGGCCCGACCGGCCAGCTGTTCGACGACAGCGGCGTCGTACCCTGGTGACCTGACCTTGGATGCGTTCCTCGTCGATCAGGCCGTGGCCGCCCGTCCGCCACGTGCATCCAGCAAAGATCGCTGTCGGTGGGCATTGTCACGCAGCCTTGGCCGGGTAATCGGTCCACTGGCGGATCGGTGACTCGGGCGCGAAACGGATCTTCGGTTCGGCGTGGGCGTTGCGCCAGCGGATGTAGGCGGCGATGGCGGCGTTCTGTTCGGCGTGGGTGCGGTGGTCGGTACCGTTGAGGGCGAAGTAGCGCAGGGCGGCGAACTCGGACTCGATCCAGTTCAGCCAGGAGCCGTAGGTCGGCAGGAAGATCAGTTCGACGTCGTGGTCGGCGGCCCAGGTGCGGACTTCGGCGTGCTTGTGCGGGGAGAAGTTGTCCAGCACGACGTACAGCTTCTCCCCGGGCCGGCGTTGCCGCAGGGTCTTGAGCAGGCCGAGGAACTCGCGCCACCGTTTGCGTGTGCGGATCCGGTAGGAGATCTTGCCGGTGGCCAGATCGAGGGCGGCGAGCATGTGCATCACGCCGCCGTAGCGGTTGTAGGTGGCCCGCAGCCGACGGGGTCTGCCGGCCGGACGCCAGGCCTTGCCCTTGCGCGGCATCAGGTTGAGCGGGCCGAACTCGTCGACGCAGATCACCCGCCCGTCGGCCGGCGGGGTGTCGTACTAACGCCAGGATCCGGTGCATCTTGGTGATGAAGTCCGGGTCGGTGGAGGCCTTCCAGGTGGTCGTGGTCTGCCAGGAGACCTTGCCCTCGCGCAGGATGCGCCGCAGGGTCTCCCGGCTGATCCGCGGCACGCTGTGCCGGCCGACGAGGTGGTCGGCGAGCTTACGACCTCGTCCACGATGGGCAGCGGCATCGCGGTGTCCGGGACCTCCGCCTCCGGCGTTGTCGTCAGTCACCGACGCTCCGCGTCGACTCCCTCCTCCGCCTTGGATTCGAAGGCCCCAGACGCCGCTCCTTCCTCCACTGCCCATCGTGGACGAGGTCGTTAGTCAGGCTTCAGGTGGCGAAGCCCGTGATGCCCCAGTCGGCGGGGGACGTCCGGGCGATCAGGCGGATGTGCTCACGTACCCGCTCACTGATCACCGGTCGGCGTCCCCCGCTCCATTTTGGGTCCAGAGCATCGAACCCGCGCTCGTTGAAGGCGTGGATCACGTCGCGGACGTAGTCCTCGCCGACCTGCATCAGCGAAGTGATGTCCTTGACCGTCTGGCCCTGGGCGGACATCAGCACCACGATCGCCCGCCGCAGCCGTATCGGATCCTTCGACGACCGGCTGATCCGCTGCAGCCTGCGGCCCTCCTCCATGCTGACCGCCCGGACGAACACACTCGGTCGACGCCCCACGCCCACCTCCAAGATCAGGTCCTGGAGACAGTCTGCCGACCGCCGGACAACACGTCGATTACCCGGCCAACGCTGCGAGACGAGCCACTAGAGTGAACGCCCGTACGCGGAGAGACGCGGACGAACGGCGCGACGAGCGGGGCTCAGGTTGGGGAACGCCGATCCGGACGTCCCGGAGGACGACCTCACACGGACCGACGAACGACCTCGACGGGATGGAAAGGCCAGCAACACGTGTCCGTCGACCAAACGTCCTGGGACGCCGCGGTACGCCACCTGTACGAGGACGCGTACGCGTACATCGTCACGGGCCCTCGTCGCCACGAGGACTGGACGTTCGATGTCCTCGCAGTGACGGCCCGGGTCCCAGACCCCCGGGGGTGGGCCCGGGTCGACGACGCGGAGCACAACCCGGAGCGCGAAGGATTCCCCACCTACCCTTTCGCCGTCCACCCCCGGAGTACGTCGCACAGCGCCTCCACGAGATCGACCGGGACAGTGCCGAGAACCTACTCCTGGCCCTCACGGAAGAAGGCTGCACCCTGTCCAACCTCAGGTACTTCACCGAATCCCCCGACGAACTGCGGGCGATGGCGCGCACGGTCCTCGCGCGGTATGGGGACGAGGCCACCTATCACACCAACGTCTACAAGCCCGACACCGCGCGCGGCACCCTGGATTTCACGACGTCGGGCCGGTCGTACAACCCTCTGAGCGTCTACACGGAGGACTGCGGTCTGATCACCGTCTCGGACACCGAGGTGGGCCTGTTCTGGAATTTCGCCGACTACTGATCCCGTACGAGCGCAGCTCCTGAACCAGGTGACTTCGAGAGGATGCCCCCGTGCTCACCCGTTCCGCCTCCTACCCCGACCGGGAAACCGCCCAATGGGCCACCCAGCAGGTGGTGACCGCCAACGAGCAGGCCGTCCACCGCTGGCTCGCCCAGGGCACCCGGGCCCGCCTCACCATCGAGGCCGCCTGGCCCTCACGCGAGGAACCCGTGGGCCGGGTCCAGCTGGAGGCCGAGCTGCTGGCGGGCCGCGGGCCCGTCGACGTCCGCGCGGCGCGCGTGGTGCTGCGCCGCGAGCCGTCCAGCCCGCACGGCTTCGTCGTCCACACGACCGTCCCGTTCTACCTGTAGGGGCCGCACGCACATGTCCATGAAGCCTCTCGAACACGACCGTCGGTACGGCGAACTGGACCAGGTGATGCGCGCGTACCTGGGGCAGCCGACCGACGACACCCCGGAGCGGCGCAGCCGCGCGCTGGACGCGTACCTCCGTCACACCTGGCACACCCACCCCTCGGCCATCGCGGAGGCGGAGCGCCAGCTGCGCGAGTACAGCCGCAACCCGCCGGGCCGTATCCGGCACAGCCTGGGCGAGTTCTACGCGATCCCGGACACCGGGATGGCCCAGTCGGAGATCGGCGACTGGCTGATGGTGCTGGCCGACCATCTGAAGAAGAGCATCGAGGAAGGCGACGTCCCGGAACCGTCGTCGCCGCAGACTCACTGGGAGTGGCATGCGCGGTTCCCGGAGACCGCGCAACTGCTCGGCGGCTGCTTCTCGCAGGACATCGTCGACGAGTTCCCCGACCACGACGCCGCCCTCGCCGACTACGCGCACCTTCGGCGCGTTCGTCCAGGCCCTACGGGAACACGCGGGCCTGAGCCGCGAGGAGTTCGGCCGCCTGGTGCGATTCTCGAAGCACACGGTCGCCTCGATCGAGCAGGGCAGGCGCATGCCGGACGACGACTTCGTGGAGCGGGCCGAGGCGGCGCTTGGCAACACGGGGGCGCTGCGGAAGGCTGCGCCGCATCTGTCGCGGCAGGCGGGGCTGGCGAGTTGGTTCCGGCAGTGGGCGCGTTGGGAGAAACAGGCCGTGACCCTGTGGACCTACGAGTGTCGAGTGATCCCAGGTCTGCTCCAGACGGAGCGCTACGCCCGAGCCGTCACGCAAAGCGTGCCCCCTGTGAAAGACGAGGAGCAGGTGGCCAAGCAGGTAGCAGCCAGACAGGAACGCCAGCACCTCTTCGACCGAAGGCCCCCAATCTCCTTCAGTTTCATCATGGAACAGGCCCTCATCGAGCGTGGCACCGGTGGTCCCGAAGTGATGCGAGAGATGCTTGACCACCTACTTGAGTGTTCGTCGCAGTTCAACGTCGAGTTGCAGATCATGCCGCGCTATCAGCCCGACCACGCGGGCTTCGACGGGCCGTTGATGCTTCTTGAGAAACAAAACCACAAGTGGTGTGGCTATGCGGAGGGGCAGCGAAGCGGATTTCTCATCACTGACCCCAAGGAGGTCAGCATCACGCTCCAGCGGTATGCGAAACTGCGCTCGCAGGCTCTAACCCCCGAAGACTCCAGGAGCCTGCTGAGGCAAGTGCGAGGAGCGCTATGAGCAGCATCCGTGAACGAGTGTGGTTCAAGAGCAGCTACAGCGGATCTGACGGAGACGCCTGCATCGAGGTGGCGATGTCCTGGCACAAGTCGAGCCACAGCGGCTCCGAAGGCGATGCATGCGTCGAAGTTGCGGCCTGCCCTTCCGCCGTCCACGTCCGTGACTCCAAGGATCTGAGCGTCCCCGAGCTTGTCCTGTCCCCCATGGCTTGGGAGAACTTCGTCGCGTACGCGGTCCGGGCCTGACCGTCGAGCAAACGACAGAACGCCCCACGCCGGTCGGTATCCGGCGCGGGGCGTTCTGTCGTTTGCTCGGTGGTAGGCGACGCCCACCCATCCTGCGGTTCCTCGTCGGCTTCGTCGTCCTGGTGCCGGTCACGGCACTGGAGCGCCTGCCCTGGTGGTCCGGCTCCTCGTCCTCGTGCGCTGCCGGGTCGACCAGTGCGGGCGTCTGAGCGGGGTCCCCACGCCGGGCGCGGTGGCTAGGACGGGTACGGGGAGCTGCGGCCCGACCGAGCCCGGTTCAGAGCCCGTGTTCGTCCATCAGCCGCATCAGGTTGCGCTTGCGCCTGTGGGCGGTGCGCAGGGCGGTCACGTACGCGGCGAACTCGTCCGGTGTGTCCAGGCGGCGGTGGCAGTCGCGCATGCTCAGCAGCAGGCCGACGAGCCGTTCGTAGATCGCGTTGCCCGTCTGCCGGGTGAGCGGTTCGGCCAGGCGCAGGTAGACGTCGAGGGCGTCGGAGGGGCGGTCGGGGCGGGCGTGGTCGGCGAGGGCGAGCCACTGGTGGTCATGGGCGCCGGTTTCGGTGGCGGCCTGCCAGGCGGCGTCGATGTCCTTGTCGTCGAGCAGCGCGTCGACCAGGAGGGAACCGCTGTGACGCCCCGGCCGTCGTTCGGCGTCCGCGCGCAGCAGGGCCAGTGCGCGCTCGCGCTCGGCCGGCCAGCCGTCGGCGGTCCGGGCGGCGGCGCGCAGGTGCTGGTAGGCCCGCAGGGTGCGGTGGGCGTCGAAGTGGTCTCGGCGCAGGGCGACGGCGTCGGCGAGCCGGTCCGCCTGTGTGTAGCGGGCGGCGAGATAGTCGACGAGGGCGGTGTCCAGGTCCGCGGCGTACCCGGTGTCGCGGATGCCGCGTTCCGCCCACTCCAGGGCCTCGGCGGGCCGTCCCGCGGTGTCCAGTTCCCGGGCGATGGTCAGGTGGGTGGAGCCGTCCGGGGCGAGGTCGGCCGCGTGCACGGCGATCACCATGTCAGCGTCGCCTCCCGCCTTGGCCAGACGTTCCATCAGGTACTTCTCCGCCCAGCCGGTGCGGTTGGACCGCCAGGCCTCCACCGCGTGTCTCCGCAGGGCCGTCATCCCCTGTTCACCGAGGACGTCCTCGTAGTCGAGCGGATCGATGTCCGTGAAGCCGCCGTCGTCGTGGAGCGCGTGCTCGACGAGCCAGTGCGCGAGTTCCTCCGGGTCGGGGTCGGCCGCGCGGCATGCGTCGTGGTGGGCGTCGGCAAGGGCTGCGCCGACCTGCCCGAGCCATCCGTCGGAGTCGTCGACGTTCTCCGCCGCCCCGGCCAGCAGCCGGATCGCCTCCCCCGCCAGGGTGATCGCGTCGGCGGCCCGGCCGGAGCCGGAGAGTTCCCTGATCGCGGACGCCGCCTGTCCGGCCTGATCGGCGTAGGCACGGGCGGCGGCGTACTCGACATAGCCGTACTGTGCGAACGGACCGATGTCGAGCAGCTCACGGATCCGGGACCGGGCCCAGGCCAGGTCCCCTCGGCTGCTCGCGACCCGCAGTTCCAGACGGCGCCGGAACTGCCGGTCCTCGGCGATCCGGTCGCGTACGAGTTCGAGCAGTTCTTCCCTGGACAGGTCGGACAGCCAGCCGTCCAGGGTCTGCGCCCGGCTCCGGGCTGTCTTCCGCTGCTTCGGCAGGCTCGCCGACCGGGCGAGCAGGCTCAGGCCGAGTGCGACCAGGTGTTTGCAGAAGTTGCCTTCCAGGCCGTACGGGCAGTCGCACTCACCGGCCAGGCCGCGAGGTCCGTCCAGCGTCAGTTCCACCTCGTACCGCTCCGTGCCGTGGACGGTCGCGGTGGCCGAGACCTCACCGACCTCGATCCCGGACACCGAGTCGAGATATCCGGTCCCGCGCTCGAAGGAACGGGCGCCTGCCAGCGCCCTGAGGTTCGCCTCGGTAAGACTCTTCGCAACTCTTCCCACGTCTGCTCCGGTCCTGGTGCTCGTCCTGGGTGTCAGCCTACGAAGGGCAGGGACGCAGAGGGGTGCCTTTGGCCCCACAAGTAAAGCGGACCCGAGGGACACCGCGACTTCATGTCCGGGGTGCGACGGACAGGGTTCCTCGACGGGCCCGGCCCCGGGCCGACCGGGCTACGCGTCCGTGCCCTCCGGGCCGCCGTTGCCGATCTGTTCGGCCCGCAGCGCGAGGTCCTGGAGCACGTCGGCGGAGGTCACGTCCGTCTGTCCGGAGTCGTGCACCTGGGCGAGCATCGCGAAGGCCAGGGTGAACGCGCCGACCAGCTGTTCCACCGCGCCACCGACCTCGCGGCCGACGAGGGTCGCGACCTCTTCGATGGTGGCGTCCTCGGGGATCGTGATCCGGGGCATCGTCTCGTTCAGAAGCGCGGTCACCACGGTCGAATCGGCTTCCACGTCGTCGCGGTCCCCACTCTCCTCGAGCAGCCGGCGGATCTCGCCCGCCTCCGTGAGGATGCCCACCACGCGCTTCACCACTTCGCTCTGCTCCATGCCGTGAGCATAGGCGCGGGGGCACGCTGTGCGGGGGCGCTCGCCTGTATGCCGTACGGGAAGTCGGGTGCGCGGCGTCGTTCGTGACCGCGTTCGGCGTATCGCACCTGAAGGGGCGTCGGCGTGTCATGGGTGTTCCGTGGCTCCAGGTGGGCGGGAGCGCCCGGACCCGGTCACGCTTCCCCGGGCCGGTCCCGGGGAAGGTCCGGCCTCCGCCCTGTCCGGTCCCGTCGCCGTCCCGGCCCGTCTGTTTCCGTCTCGGTCCCGGCCTCCGTCCAGTCGTGTCCCGTCCGGTCCCGGGCCGGTCGCGCCCGGGATTCGTGGGCGGCCTATCGTGACGGCCATGTCTGGAACACACGTGGCACGGCGGGTCGGCAAGGCATTGATGGTGACGGTGCTCACGACCGCCCTGTCCCATCTGTTGTTGTCCGACGGGCTGTCACTTTCCCAGTGGCAGCAGGCCGCCGCGAGCGTCGGCGGGGATCTCGGGGGTTCGGGCGACACCGCGTTCTCGGCGGCCGTGGTCAACACGCTGCTGGCCATGCCGGCCGTGCTGTGGCTGGGGATGCGGCTGTTGCGGGAGCGTCGCGTCTATCTGACCGTGATCGTCGGGGCGGTCGGGTGGTTCTTCACCGTCGGCCAGTACATCGACAGTCTGAGCGAGCGGCCGAGCATGGTGATGCCACTCGGAATGCTGGCCGTGTTCGTCGCGGTGACCGCGCTGTCTTCCGTAATCCTGCGCCCGCGGGGCGAGTGAGGCCGGACGGCGTCGGCACACACTTTTTGCTGGTACGTCCGGCTTCTTCCCGTCCGCTGCGGCGGGCTCCCCCGCCGCAGCGCCGGTCGCCCCTGACATCCGCACGGGCGGACGGAGAAAGGCGGCGGCCTTCACACCGGTCTTCGTGACGGCCTTCGGCTCACGCCGAAGCACGTTTGCGCGCAGTCGTGCTCTTCGCCGCCGACTTGGTGCCGGACTTCGCGGTGGACTTCGTCGTCGGTGTCTTGGCGGTCGTCGACTTCTTCGCCGTCGACCGTGAGGCGGTCTTCTTGGCGGGTGCCCTGCCCGTCGTGGACTTGGGCTTCTTCGCGGCCGCCTTCTTGGGGGGTGCCGCGGCCTTCTTCCTCGCTCCGGTGCCGCCCGACTTCTTGCGGCCGGTGAGCGAGGTGACCTCGGCCATGGAGCCCTCCGCCGACTCCTCGCCCGGTTCGCGTTCCTCGGCCGGCGTCGCCTCCCCGCGGGCCTCCTTGGCCTCCCGGACGCTCTTCTCCAGTGCGGCGACCAGGTCGACGACCTTGCCGCCGGAGGCCTCGGCCTTCGCGGGCTCCAGGGTCCGGCCCTCGGCCTTCGCCGCGATGAGTTCCTCGACGGCCTCCCGGTAGTCGTCGTGGAGCGATTCCATGTCGACCTCGCCGAGGGTGTCCATCAGCGCGTCGGCCAGGTCGAGCTCGGCGTCGCGCACCGTGACGTCGGCCTCGGGGGCAGCCCCCTCGGGACTGCGGATCTCGTCCGGCCATAGCAGGCCGTGCATGGCGATCACGTCGTCGACCACCCGCAGCATGCCGAGCCGTTCCCGCCCGCGCAGCGCGTACTTCGCCACGGCCACCTTCCGGCTCCTCTTCAACGCCTCCCGGAGCAGGGTGTACGGCTTGGCCGCCGGGACGCCGTTGGCGGAGAGGTAGTACGCCGCGTCCATCTGGAGCGGGTCGATCGAGGTCGCGGGCACGAAGGCGACGATCTCGATCGTCTTGGCGGTGGGGAGCGGGAGCGAGCCGAGCTCCTCGTCGGTGATCGGGATCATCGAGCCGTCGGCGTCCTCGTACGCCTTGCCGATCTCGGCGGCGCCGACCTCCTCCCCGTCGATCTCGCAGACCTTCCGGTACCGGATCCGCCCGCCGTCGGAGAGGTGGACCTGGCGGAACGAGATCGAGTGGCTCTCGGTCGCGTTGACCAGCTTGATCGGGATGCTGACCAGCCCGAAGGAGATGGCGCCGTTCCATATGGATCTCACTGTTCGCCCCTTGTGTGCGCATGAGGTCTGGATGGATGCGTTGAATACGTACGAGCCCCGCTCGATGCCCGCCCTGTGCCTGTATGCACGGAAACCATGTGACTCTTATCGTATGACGCCGATCACAGAGGTGGAGGGGCGACGGCTGGCGCTCAGCAATCTCGACAAGGTGCTGTATCCGGCCACCGGCACCACCAAGGGCGAGGTGCTCCACTACTACGCGACCGCGGTGGCGCACCCCCTGCTGGCCCATCTGCGCGACCGGCCCGTGTCCTTCCTGCGCTATCCGGACGGGCCCGACGGGCAGTGCTTCTTCACCAAGAATCCGCCGCCCGGTACGCCGTCCTGGGTACGGACCACTCCGGTGCCGCACCGCGAGGACGAGCAGGCCAGGCAGGTGGTCGTGGACGACCTGGCCTCGCTGATGTGGGCGGCCAACCTCGTGGTGGAGTTCCACACCCCGCAGTGGCGCGCCGGGGCGCCCGGGACCGCCGACCGGATGGTGTTCGATCTGGACCCGGGGGCGCCCGCGACCGTGGTGGAGTGCTGCGCGGTGGCGCGGTGGCTGCGCGACCGGCTGGCCTCGGACGGGCTCCTCGCCTGCGGGAAGACCTCCGGGTCGAAGGGGCTGCATCTGCTCGTGGCGGTGGAGCCGACCCCCGCCGAGCAGGTGTCGGCCTACGCGAAGAAACTGGCCGTCGAGGCCCAGGAGGCGCTTCCGGACCTGGTGGTCCACCGGATGACCCGCGCGTTGCGGCCGGGAAAGGTGTTCATCGACTTCAGCCAGAACGCGGCGGCGAAGACGACCGCCACCCCCTACACCTTGCGCGCCCGCCCCGAGCCGACCGTCTCCGCACCCGTCACCTGGGAGGAGATCGAGGAGTGCCGGGCGCCCGGAGAACTGGTCTTCCTGGCAGGTGACATGGCGGCCCGGCTGGCACGGCACGGCGATCTGCTCGGGCCGCTCAACGACCCCGGACGGGCTCGGCCGCTGCCGACGAGGGGCTGAGGGCGCTCTCCGGCCCCGGCGGCTGTCGCCATGCCGCTGCCCGCCATGTCCGTGCTCGTGTCCCCGCCCGTGTCCGTGCTCGTGTCCGCGCCCACGTTCACGCTCGTGTCCGCGCCCACGTTCACGCTCGTGTCCGCGCCCACGTTCACGCTCGTGTCCGCGCCCACGTTCACGCTCGTGTCCGCGCCCATGTTCGCGCCCGTGCCCACACCCCTGTCCTTGCCCCTGTCCTTGCCCGTGTCCATGTCCGCGACCGTGCCCGTGCCCCGCTTCTCCCGTCCCCCAGCCTCTCCCGCCCCGACTCGTTGTGGTTTTCTTGACCAGCCACGATCAAGCGTGTGCGACGGCGGCGGAACGGAGACCCGCTGCGGACGCGCACACCACCGGGCCCGGTGGCAGCCGTACCGACCGTTCGGCACGACCACAGGAACGGAAGTGATCACGCGCGTGCGCATTCCCCGTCCGCGGACCGGCCGACGGGGGGCGGACGGCCGGTGGCAGCCGTTCGCGGCCGGCGTCCGACGGGCAGCCGGCCATGGTCCCGCGACCGGCGGGGCCGGACACCGGAGGAGAACGTTCCGCCCGGCGGTCCGATAGCGCATGACGAGAACTTTGTCATGTCCGTCAGGAAAAGAACGCATGCAGAGGGCACACGGTCGGACCGTGGTGCACACTCTGGCAGACACTGCTTCGTGTGAATCGCGTGGGGAGGCGAGGGCGTGTTCGCAGGGATCGACGAGGTCGACTGGGCCTCGATGGAGCATGCCTACGGGCCTGCCGATGACGTACCGGCGATGCTGCGGGGGCTCGCCTCCGACGATCCGGTGGTACGCGAGACGGCACTGGACGGCATGTACGGGGCCGTGCACCACCAGGGCGAGGTGTACGCCTGCACCCTGGCCTGCATTCCGTTCCTCTTCGAGCTGATCGTGGATCCGGACGTCCAGGACCGGGGCAGCGTCGTGGAGCTGCTCACCAGCATCGGCGGCATCGATCTGGGCGAGGACGACGAGGACGAGATCGCCGAGGAGGAGATCGAGGGGGCGGCGAACTACGCGATGGCGGCGACCGCCGTCACCGCGGGGTCCGGGGTGTTCTGCGAGCTGATGGCGGACGAGGACCCCGGGGTGCGGCTCGCCGCGCCGCTGGCGCTCGCCGGGCTCCACAGCCACCCGTCGCGGGTGCTCGCGCTGCTGCGGGAGCGGCTGCCGGTGGAGCCGTCCGAGGAGGTACGGCTCGCGCTGGTCGAGGCGGCCGGGCGGGTCGCGCTGCGGCACCGTTCGCTGGCCGGGGAGGCTTCGGTCTGGCTGACCCGGCTGACCGGCGAGGGGTTCTCGCCCGGGCTGCGCCTCGCCGCGCTGGCCCAGTTGGCGCGGTGCGCGCCGGACGCGCTGCCGGGCGATGTCGTACGGGTGGTGACGGGCCTGCTGCGGCAGCTGCGCCAGGCCCCCGCACGGCGCTCGGCCCCGAGCGCCTACGGCACGGGTGAGCCCCGGCCCGGCCCGGCCGCCGATGTGATCGCGGCCCTCGACGCACACCCCGAGGTGTCCGGCGCCGGGGAGCCGCCGACGGAGGAACGGGCCGCGCCCGCGGCCCGGCTGGGCCAGGCCCGGGCGCTGTCCGGCGAGGAGGTCCCGGCCCGCTCCGCGCCCTGGACCGCGGATCTGCTGCGTACGCTCCACACCGGCCTCGACGACCGGGTCGCCGAGCGGACGGCGCTGCTGACCGATCAGCTGCGCAGCCCCGACCACCAGCAGCGGATCGACGCGCTCCGGATGAGCAGTGCGCTGATCCGGGTCTGGCGGGGGTCCTACGACGAGCTGGTCCGGCTGGTCGGCGAACAGCTCGCCACGCCCGAGCCCCGGCTGGCCGGCGCCGCGGCCCAGGTGCTGGAGGACCTCTTCGGGCTGGCCGCGCCCGCCTCGGACGCGCTGGCGGCGCGGGTCGCGGCGGATCCCGCCTCGTGGGTACGGGACTGGCCCAGCGGTCCCCCGGCGCTCGGCAGCGCGGTGAAGTCGCTGGCCCGCCTCGGCGACCCCCGTGCCGTACCGGCGCTGGCCGCGGCCCTGGAGCGGCGCGAGATACCCCACGACGTGGGGTTCGTCATCGGCTTCCTGGGGCCGGCGGCGGCCCCGCTGGCGGGGGTGCTGCGCCGCAGGCTGGGCGAGGTCCGGCTGGACGAGGCGGCGTACGACCGGGCGAGCCCGCTGCTGATGGCCCTGACCGCGATACCCGCCGACGAGGCGGTGCCGGAGGTGCTGCGGGTGCTGCGCGGCGCCCCGGCCTACCGGGGCGAGTGGCTGCGCACGGCGGCGCTGCGGGCGCTCGGTTCGTTCGGGCCCGCCGCGCGTGCCGCCGTACCGGATCTGCGCGTGCTGCTGCGCGACCCCGGGGCGGTCTCGGCGGTGGAGGCCGTCGAGGCGGCCCAGGCCCTGTGGGCGGTCGACGGGGACACCGACGCCGTACTGCCGGTGCTGACCGAGGGGCTGCGGGCGGGACGTGTCCACGAGATGCGCGCCGCCGTCAATGCCCTGGCCGGACTCGGGGCGCGGGCGGCGACGGCCGCGCCCCGGCTCCGTGCGCTGCTCCACCACGAGGAGTTGTGGCTGCGGGTGGACGCGGCGGCCGCGCTGTGGGAGGTTTCGGGGCGGCCCGAGGAATCCGTTCCGGTGCTGCTGGCGGCCTGGGAACGAAGCCGTCAGTCCCGGGTCCGCGTGGCGCGGTGCCTGGCGCGGATGGGGGCCGCCGGTGCCGGGCCGGACGCGGCGGGGATGCTGCGCGCCGAACTCGCCTCCGTACGCCGCCACAACGCGATGGACGGCGCCTTCGGCAGCCACGACACATACGACGACGAACAGCTGCTGACGTTCTGTCGGCAGGCGCTTTTGGGCGACACGGGGAAGGGACCCACGAAGTGATCATCTTCGGTACGCGGGGATATCTGTACCAGCTGGCCGTGCTGACGCTGGTCTGCGGCTGGTGCGGCAATCCGGCCGCGCACACGCTGCGCAAGCGGGTCACCAAGTTCACGCTGTTCTTCGTGCCGCTGTTCCCCTTCTCGACGAAGTTCGCGACGCAGTGCACGTTCTGCGGCGGGGAGCAGCAGATACCGAAGGAGCAGGCGGAGCAGCTGCTGGCACAGCACGCGGCCGCGCAGCAGGGCAACCCGTTCGGGCAGGCGCAGGGGTGGGGGCAGGCGCAGGGGCAGGGACACCCGGGGTACGCGCCGGGCGGGCCCGAACAGAACCCGTACCAGAACTGAGACCGACCACCTGCCGTACCGGCGGCCTCGGTGATCAACACGTCACGGTCCGCGTTCCACGGCCCGGATTCCGTTCATGGAACACCGACTTCCGGTCACAATCCGGTCAAGCCCGCTTCACCGTCACTTACTCCGCCGCATCCGGTCTGACAACATCACCGGAAGGTCTGAGGCGAGGGTGACAGCAGAGGCTTGGGGGAAGCCGAGTGACGACGTATGGGGGGCGTTTCGCGGCGCGTTCGGGGCATTCGGGGCGTGCCGCGCTCGTCCTGGCGAGGGCGCGCGCGCATCGCCCGTTGATCATCGCTGCGCTCGTCACCGTCCTGCTGACCACGTCCGTGCTGGCGGCCCTGGCCGCCTACTCGACCGCGATCGGCGACGCGGCCCTGCGCCACTCGCTGGCCGAGCCGCGCAACGCCGCCGATGCCGCGCTGGTCGTCAAGGCCGAGGTGGCGGCCGATCGTCGCCGGGCCGCCGACACCGCCGTACGCGACGGAGCCCGCCGGATCTTCGACGGGCTGCCGGTGACCGTGCGGACGCTGGTGCGCTCCGGCCCGTACGCCCTGCCCGCAACCACCCGGCCCGGCGACAGGCCCGACCTCACGCACTTCGCGGCGCTCGACTCCACGCAGGTGCGGATCAGCGAGGGGCGCCTGCCACGCGCGGGCGCGCCGGAGGTCGAGGTGGCGATGCCCGAGACCGCCGCGCGGCGGCTGCGACTGGCGCCGGGCGCCCGCCTCACCGTCACCGACCGGCTCGACGGGCCGCCCGTGCGGATCCTCGTCACCGGCGTGTACCGGCCCGTCGACCCGGCCTCCCCCTACTGGCTGCTGGACGAACTCGGCGGTCGGGGCGTACGGACGTCCACCTTCACCACCTACGGCCCCCTGCTAACGACGCCCTCCGTCGTCACCGGCGACCGGGTGAGCGCCGGAGGGTCGGCGTGGCTCGCCTCCGCCGACTTCGCCCGCCTCACCGCCGACCGCATCGGCGCCCTGCGCACTTCCGCGCGCACCGGCCCGGCCACCCTGCTCGAACTGCCCACCGGAGACGACAGCAAGGGCGGTACGGTCGGCGGGACGACCACGAGCACCGCCCTCCCCGAGGTCCTCGACCGCGTCGAGCGCTCCCTGCTCGTCTCCCGCTCCACCCTCCTGATCGTCGCCCTCCAGCTCGCCCTGCTCGCGATCTGCACGCTGCTGCTCGTGGCCCGGCTGCTCGCCGCCGAACGCACCGGCGAGACCCGACTGCTGCGCGCCCGCGGCGCCTCCCGTGCCACCCTCGCCGGCCTCGCCGCCCGGGAGGCACTGCTGCTGGCCGGGCCCGCGCTGCTGATCGCCCCGCTGCTGGCGGGCCCGCTGATCCGGCTGCTGGCCGGGCAGGGGGCGCTGGCCCGGCTCGGGCTGGAGCTGGAGGTGCCGGCCGACGGACGGCTCGGGGTATGGCTGACGGCGGCCGGCGTGGCGCTGGGGTGCGCGCTCGCGGTGACCCTGCCGGCGGTCGCGGCGACCGGCTTCCGCGCGTCCCGCGCCCGCGCCCTGCCCGCTCCGCTGCGGGCCGGGGCGGACCTGGGGCTGGTGGCGGTGGCCGGGGTCGCCTACTGGCAGCTGGCCCGCCGCACCTCGGGCGCGGTGAGCGCGGACACGACCGGCGCCCTGGGCATCGACCCGCTGCTGGTCGCCGCGCCCGCCCTCGCGCTGCTGGCCGGCGCGGTCCTGACGCTGCGTCTGCTGCCGTTGGCCGCCCGGCTCGCCGAGCGCCGGGCGACGGGCGGGCGGGGGCTGGCCGCGGCGCTGGCCGGCTGGCAGCTCAGCCGCCGCCCGGGGCGCGGCGCCGGTCCCGTGCTGCTGCTCGTCCTGGCCGTGGCACTCGGCGTACTGGCGATCGGCCAGGGCTCCTCGTGGGAGCGCTCGCAGGACGACCAGGCCGACTTCGCGGCGGGCGCTCCGGTGCGGGTCCTGGGCACCGACGGCGGCGAGCTCGGCCGTACGCAGGATTACGCGGCCGTGCCCCATGTGCGCGAGGCCGTCCCCACCGCGCGGACGACCCTGCCGCTGTCCGGGCGCCGCACGGCGACGGTGCTGGCGCTGGACACCGCGCGTGCGGCGGACACCGTCCTGCTGCGCCCCGACCTGGCGCCCGCCCCGATGAAGCGGCTGCTGGCGGGGATGGGTCCCGGTGAGTCGGCGGGCGCGCGCGTGCCCGCCGGGGCGACCCGACTGACGCTGACGGCGACCCTGGCCGGTTCGGCACGGGGCACGAAGAGCACGGCGACCGTGACCCAGACGCTGGAGGACGAGCACGGCGTCCCCTACCCGTTGCCGTCCGGCGAACTCCCCGCCGACGGGCGCCCCCACCCGCTGTCCGTCGAACTACCGAGCAACCACGGGCCGTTGACGCTCACCGGGGTGGAGCTCGTGCTGCCCGTGCCGCCCCTCCGAGCCGAACAGCAGACCCTGACCCTCGACGCCCTGACCGCGACAACCGCCGCCGGCACGGAACGGCGAGTGCCCCTGCCGGCGTCCTGGACGGCGGCCTCCGGCACCCACGGGCCGGGCTCGTCCGGCTCCAAAACCGCGCCGACCCGCCCGCGCGTCCGCCCCGCCGCGCACCCGACCGTGGTGTACGACACGGGCTACGTCCCGTCCTACCAGCCCTGGCTCAGGCCGTCACTGACACTGCGCATGCAGGTGACACAGCCCAGGACCACCGCGGTGGCCGCCCTCGCCACCGACCGCTTCCTCGCCTCCACCGGCGCCCGGCCCGGTCAGACGATGGACATCGCCTTCGACGGGCAGAACGTGCCCGTGCGGATCGTGCGCGCCCTGCGGCAGCTGCCGACGACCCAGGGCAGGGAGCAGGACGGCGACGGCGGCGCCGTGCTCCTCGATCTGCGCGCCGTGAACCGGGTCCTCCAGGCGCGCTACGGGGCCGCCGTCACGCCCACCGAGTGGTGGCTGCGGCCGGACTCGCCGTCGGACGGCGCGGGCATCGCCACCGCTCTGCGCGCCCGGCCCGACCTCGATCCCGGGCAGATCGTCGTGCGCGACGAGATAGCCGCCGAGCTGCGCGACGACCCGTTCGGGGCGGGACCGGAGGCCGCGTTCACCGCGGCGGCCGGGGCGGCGGCGGTCCTGGCCGCGCTCGGGTTCGCGGTGAGCGCGGCAGGGGCACTGCGGGAGCGGAACGCCGAGTTCGCGGTCCTGCGTGCGCTGGGCGCCCCACGCCGCCGGCTGGCCCGCGCCGTCGCGGCCGAGCAGGGCGTCCTGGTCGCACTGGCGCTGGCCGTGGGCACCGGCCTGGGCATCGCCCTGACCCGCGCAGTGCTGCCGCTCATCGTCCTGACCGGCGAGGCCGCCCGCCCGGTGCCGGATCTGCTGGTGGCACTGCCGCCGCTGCGGGTGGCCGCCCTGCTGGCGGCCGTGGCCGCCGTCCCGGTCGTCGTCGTGGCGCTGCTGGCGGTGCGCCAGGCCGATCCGGTGCGGGTGCTGCGGGAGGGGGAGTGACATGGTGATCCCGTTCAGGCGTGCGGAACGTGCCGCCGCCCCCTGGGTCCGCACCCGTCTGCGGTCGGCTCCCGGTGCCGCGCTCGCCCTCGCGCTGCTGGTGGCGGTGACCGCCTGCCTGGCCGCCGCGTTCCCGCGCGCGCTGGAGCGGTACGAGGACGCGGGCCTGCGCCGCTCCGTCGAACAGACGCCCGCCTCCCAGCGCGTGGTCCATCTGTCCGCCCCGGCGCCCCTGACGGTGGAACTGTCGCAGGAACAGCGCGAGCAACTCATGCGCCCCGACACCATGAAGCACGACTACGACAGCATCCTCGGCACGGTCCGGCGCCCCTTCGTCCCCGACCTCGGCCAGTCGTCGTACGGCGTGACCACTTCCGTGAACCACGAGGTGCCCGACCCCTGGCTGCCCCGGCCTAGCGGGCTGCCCGCCCGGGTCGCCCTCGTCGCGCAGGCGGGCCTGGCCGACCACGCCCGGCTGCGCGAGGGCCGTATGCCCCGCGCGTCCGGCACGGTCACCGCGACGACGCCCGAGGTGGAGGCGGCGGTCAGCACGGACACCGCCAAGAGCCTGCGCATCGAGGTCGGGTCGGTCCTGCACGTCCCCGGCGCGGACCAGAGCACGCTCACCGTCCGGGTCACCGGCATCGTCGCCCCGCGCGACCGGGACGGCGCCTACTGGGCGGCGGACCCCCTGCTGCGCACGCCCGCGCTGACGCGGATTTCGCCCGCCGACCCCGACTCGCCCCGGTACTGGCTCGGCACCCTGCTGCTGGCGCCCGAGGCCGCCCCCGTGCTCCTGGGCGTCGAGGAGCTGCCCAAGCGCTACTGGCGGCTGGCCCCCGCCCCGAACACCCTGAACCAGCGCGACCTGGGCGCCCTCGAATCCGCGGTCGCCTCCCTGGAGTCGGGCCCCAGTCTCCAGCAGGTGCGCGAGCGCGCCGACCTCCTCACGGGGGCCTCCACCGACCTCGACGACGTGCTCGCCTCCTACTCCCGCCTGCGCTCCGGTGTCTCCACACTGATCTCGATCGCGGCGTTCGGCAGCGGTACGGTCGCTGTCGTCGTCCTGGCGATGGCGGGCGGACTGGCCGCCGACCGCCGCCGCACCGAACTGGCCCTGCTGCGCGCCCGCGGCGCCTCGTTGCCGGGTCTCGCCACCCGTCTGCTCGCGGAGACGGCGGTGGTCGCCGTCCCGGCCGGGGCGCTCGGCCTGGCCGTGGCGATGTGGGTCCTCCCCGGCGCCCGGGCCCTGCCCGCGGTCCTGGCCGCCCTCGCGGTCACGGTCGTCGCCTGCGCCGCCCTCCCGCTGCGCGCGGCCGCCGTCCACCGGCATGTCCACGTCCCCGCGGTCCGCCAGGACGTGACGTCCATGCGGCCGTCCCGGCGACGTACGGTCGCGGAGCTGACGCTGGTGACGGTGGCCGTCGGCGCGGTGGTGACCCTGCGGCGGGAGGGCACGTCCGGCGGGTCCGGCGATCAGCTGATCTCGGCGGCGCCCGTGCTGGTGGGGATGATCACTGCGCTGCTGCTGGTCCGCCTCTATCCCCTCCCCCTGCGTGGCCTGGCCGGTCGGGCCGGGCGGCTGCGCGGGGTGGTGAGCCATCTGTCCCTGGCCCGGGCCGCCCGCGGTTCCGCGTCCGCGGTGCTGCCGCTGCTCGCCCTGCTCACCGCCCTCACCACGGCCGCGTTCGGCGGCTCGGTCCTGGCGGGCATCGGCGAGGCCCGGGACCACGCGGCGCTCCTCGCCGTCGGGGCCGACGCCCGACTGGAGTCGGCGGTGCGTTCCCTGCCCGCGGGGCTGCCCGACCGGGTGCGCCGGGTTCCCGGCGTGCGGGCGGCGACGGCGGTGAGCGTCGCGTACCGGACGAAGCCGAACGACGGGCGTCAGGCGGTGCCGGTGGTGGGCGTGGATCCCGGCGGCTACGCGGAGCTGACGAGACGGACGGGGCTCGGTGCCTTCTCCGAAGAAGTGCTGAGGAAGGACCGGGGCGGCCCGGGGACCGACGCCGCGCTGCCCGCCGTGGCCTCCCCGGGCATGGCGGACGCCCACGGCTCGGATCCGTTCCCCGTCAGCACGGAGGACGGCAGCACCGTCACCGTCCGTATTGTCCTCGTCCGGGACATCACTCCGGCCGTGCTGGGCGCCGACTTCCTGGTGGTGGACCGCTCCGGCCTCGGCGCCACGGCGGCCACGCCGACGACGCTGCTGGTGACGGGCCCGGACGTGGACGGCCGTGCCCTGCGCGAGACGGCCGGGGACGCGGTGTCGGTCCACCTCCGCGCCGACGAGAGAGCCCGGTACGTGGACTCCCCGCTCCAGTCCGGTGTGGAGCGCCTCTACACGGCGGCGGTGGCGGCAGGCGCCGGCTACGCCGTGCTCGCACTGCTCCTGTCACTCCTGCGCGCCGCTCCCGAGCGCCTCGCCCTGCTCGCCCGCCTCCGGACCATGGGCCTCACCCGTTCGCAGGGCCGCCGCCTGCTCGTCCTGGAGTCCCTGCCCCAGGCCGTGCTCGCCGCGGCGGGCGGCGTCCTGACCGGTTGGGCAACGATCCGTCTGCTTTCCCCCGGCATGAACCTGACCGCAGTGGCCCTACCGCTCTGGGCCGCGCCCCTGGAACAGACCCCGCTGCGCACCGACGCCTGGTCGCTGACGGTGCCGGCGCTGGTCGTGGTGGCGGTGACGGTGGGGATCGCCGGCGTACAGGCGTGGTGGGCGGGGAGGCGAGGAGCGGTGCGG
This sequence comes from Streptomyces sp. NPDC001750, assembly GCF_042892615.1. Taxonomy (NCBI): domain Bacteria; kingdom Bacillati; phylum Actinomycetota; class Actinomycetes; order Kitasatosporales; family Streptomycetaceae; genus Streptomyces; species Streptomyces sp. NPDC001750. The sequence goes on from NZ_JBIAUE010000002.1 coordinate 475,866, forward strand.
GAGTTGAGAGCGGGTGACACGAAGTGAGAAGGGCGGCGCGCCCCGTCCCCGGCGGCCTCGGTGCCAGGTCCTGGGGGCTCCGGCTGTCCCGGCCCCCGACCCCGGCGGACCCGGCTGTCCCGGCCCCCGACCCCGGCGGACCCGGCCTCCGTTCCGGCGGCCTCACCCGCACGCCGCGGCCCCGGCGCGCCCCCGGCCGGCCGCGGCCCCCCATCGACCAAGGAGCCCGATGACGACGAACCCCACCCTCGCCGAACTGGCCGACAAGGCGACCGCCACCCGCGACCGGCCCGCCTACGGCCACGACGCCCTCATCACCTGCGACCGTCTGGTCCGCATCTTCTCGGTGGAAGGCGTGGAGGTGCAGGCCCTCCAGGGACTCGACCTGCTCGTCCGCGAGGGCGAACTCATGGCCCTGGTGGGCGCCTCGGGCAGCGGCAAGTCCACCCTGATGAACATCCTCTCCGGCCTGGACACCCCCACCGCCGGGGCGGCCCAGGTGGCCGGCCACAACCTGCTGGCCATGACCGCGAAGGACCGCCTGTACTACCGGCGCAAGGTGGTCGGCTTCATCTGGCAGCAGACCTCCCGCAACCTGCTGCCGTATCTCACCGCGGCCCAGAACGTCGCCCTGCCCCTCCAGCTGGCCGGCGGGCGTCGGCGCTCCCGGGCCCGCGCCGAACGTGCCCTGGAACTGCTGGAGTTGCTCCAGGTCGCCGACTGCCGAGGCCGCCGCCCGCACGAGATGTCCGGCGGTCAGCAGCAGCGGGTCGCGATCGCCGTGGCCCTCGCCTGCGATCCGGCGGTGCTGCTCGCCGACGAACCCACCGGCGAGCTCGACTCCCACACCGCCGAGCAGATCTTCGCCGCCTTCCGCACGGCGAACGAGGAGCTGGGCACCACGATCGTCATCGTCACCCATGACCGCGCCGTGGCCACCGAGGTCCGCCGCACGGTCGCCATCCGCGACGGCCGCACCTCCACGGAGGTCCTGCGCCGCAGCGAGGTCGACGAGACCACCGGCAACGAGACGCTGGTGGCCCGCGAGTACGCCATGCTCGACCGGGCGGGCCGCCTCCAGCTGCCCGCCGAGTACACGAGTGCGCTCGGCATGCGCGACCGGGTGGCGCTGGATCTGGAGCAGGACCACATCACCGTATGGCCGGACGACAGCGGGCACAGCTGATCGTCGGCCGTGACCGGACAGCGGTGCACGGGCCGCCGACGACCCCGGCCCCGGCCCCGGCCCCGGGTGACGAGGAGCAGGTCGGGGGAGGCCGTCGACGCAGTCCTGACAGGCGATGGCTCGGCCTACTCCCCCGTCTCGTCCCGTATCTCCCCGTCGCGCAGTTCCAGCACCCGGTCGGCCAGGTCGAGCAGCGTCGCGTCGTGCGTGGCCACCAGCGCGGTGACCTGTTCGCTGCGCACGACCGCACGCAGCAGTTCCATCACGGCATGGCCGGTCTCCGCGTCCAGCTGCCCGGTGGGCTCGTCGGCGATCAGCAACGAGGGGTTGTTGGCCAGGGCGCGGGCGATGGCGACCCGCTGCTGCTGGCCGCCGGAGAGCTCGCCGGGCCGCTGGGCCGCGTGGTCGGCGAGGCCCACCAGGGACAGCAGCAGCTCGACCCGCTCCTCGCGCTCCCGTACGCCGGCACGGCGCATGCGCATCGGCACGCCCACGTTCTCCGCGGCCGTCAGGATCGGGATGAGGCCGAAGGACTGGAAGACGAAGCCGATCCGGTCCCGGCGCAGCGCCAGCAGGCCGTCCTCGCCGAGCTCCGACAGGTCCAGACCGTCCACGGTGACCCGGCCCCGGTCCGGTGCGTCGAGCCCTCCGACGACGTTCAGCAGGGTGGTCTTCCCGGAACCCGAGCGCCCCTTGAGCGCGACGAGCTCACCGCGGGGGATGTCGAAGGAGACGCCGCGCAGGGCATGGACGGCGGCGGCTCCCTGGCCGTACGACTTGTGGACGTCCTCGACGCGCACCATGGTCCCCGCGACAACCTGGCTCATGTGTCCTCCCTTGATCCCCCGTGGGCCGGTCGTCAGTATCGCGGCCTTCCGCCCGGCCCTCAATGCTTCTACGGCCCTTCACCCGCCGCGGGACCGATCCCCGAGGGGAGACGCATCGGCCGAGGTCGCGGAGTTCCTTCGGTGCCCCATGTCCTCCGGAGGGCCCATGCCGCGGGCGAGCTGTCGGTCCATGTGCCGAACCTTCCGGGCGAGGACCCGGGAGCCCACGCGCGACCGGCCGGACCCCGCACCCGTCCGTGCGAACCCGCCACCGTACGCGTCGCGAACTCGTCACCGTCCGTACGGAAAACGGGGGTCGCCGTGCGCGCGACGGCATCGATCGGAACCCCCTGTACCGCACCCGTACACAGCCAGTACTAAATAGGAATAAACGACTTCCCTCCGCATAAGGTCTAGTGCTGTGGCCGGAAAGGTTTGCCGGGTGGCTCGCGGCGTCCGGTGCGGTGCGTCGCAAGGCGGAGGATCGCCCTCGTACGGGACGTACTCGGGTGATGCGACAACGCGGCGAGGTGCCGTGCCGGGCGTCGCAAGCCGGTGGACCTTTCCGGTCGCAGCACTAGGGGCATGGGCCAAGGGAAGGGAGCGTGACATGCGTCCGCGTCGCCGCGTGCGGTGCCGTACGGCGTCGGCCCTCGGGGCCGCCGCCGGTGCCGTGCTGCTGGCCGGCTGCGGTGCGGGGGGCGGGCTGCGGAGCAACGGACCGGCCCCGCAGGCCGTCGGGCCCGCCCGGCTCTGGCCCGAGCTGCCGCCCGCCTCCGCCGCCCCGTACGACTACGGCGAGGGCGAGACCGCGCGCATCCCGGGGATCGAGGTGCCGGACGGCGACGTGCACCGGCTGGACCCGGTCGCGGTGGTGCGGGCCGGGCTGAAGGCGCGCTCCGAGCGGTCCGGCGGCGCGAAGGACCTCCCCGCCGAAACCGTCCGCCGCCTCGACACGTGCCGCGAGGAACCGGCCTCCTGTCCGGTGCTGCGCCCCTACTTCCGCGATCTGACCGGGGACGGCAAGGACGAGATGGTGCTGGGCATCCGGTTGCCCGACCAGCAGATCTCCGTACGCGTCTACAAGCCGGAGGCGGGCGGTCTGACCCGGATCCTGTCCACCGCGGACGCCGTGATCAGCATCGAGCTGGCCGGGCGGGACCTGATCACGCGGGTGCCGTCGGCCATCCGGGGGTACGAGTACCGCACCGCCTGGTCCTGGGACGACCGGCAGCGCGCCATGCTGCCCACACGGGACGAGATCCTGCGGATGCCCTCGCCCCGTGCGCCGCGGACCCCCGTCGAGACCGGCCCGCCGAGCCCGGTCCCGGACACCACCGCCACCCCGTCGGCCGGCGCCACCGCGGAGCGGCGATGAGACCGTACGGCCTCCGGCGGGGTGCGGCGGCCCGGCGTCATGGATCCGGCGGACGGACCGGTACGGGGCCGCGGCGCCTGCGGATCCCGGCCTGGACGGCGACGCTCACTTGGAAGTCGGCCGTCTTCATCACGGTGATGTGCTGCGCCCTCGCCGCCCTGCTCAGCGTGCTGGTGCACGGGGAGGTGACCCGCACGACCGTTGCCGAGGCCCGCGAGAAGGCGCTGTTCCGGCTTTCGGAGGTCACGACCGCGTACGAGGCGGGCGAGGCGCTGCCGCCGGGCTCGGGGATCGATCCGCCGGGGCTGCCCCCCGCCCTGCGCACGCTGGCCGCCCGGGGCGAGCGCGGCACGCTGGTCGCCGACCGCGACGGGCGTCCGGCCATGTGGGCGGCCGCCCCGGCCGACGGCGGGACACTGGCCACGACGGTCGACTACGGCCAGAGCGTCCGCACGATCAACGCGCTCGACCGGGCGATCGTCGGCTCCTCGCTGCTCGCCACGGGCGCCACCCTGCTCGTCGGCGCGTTCGCCGTCACCCGGGTCACCCGGCGGCTGCACCAGACGGCCCGGGTGGCCGGCCGGATCAGCGCGGGCGACCTCGACGCCCGGGTCGACGACCCGCGCACGGCGCACCCCTCGCGTCCGCAGGACGAGGTGGCGATCGTCGCGGGCGCGCTGGACACCATGGCCTCCACCCTCCAGCGCAAGCTGCTGGCCGAGCAGCGTTTCACCGCCGATGTGGCGCACGAACTGCGCACCCCGCTCACCGGTCTGACGGCCGCCGCCGAACTGCTGCCGCCCGGACGGCCGTCCGAGATGGTGCGCGACCGGGTCAGCGCGATGCGGGCCCTGACGGAGGACCTGCTGGAGATCTCACGGCTCGACGCCCGTACGGAACAGGTCGAACTCGACGTGTTCGAACTCGCGCCGCTCATCGAGCGCGTGGTGCGCGCGTCCGGGACGAAGACCGAGGTCCGCCACGGGAAGACCGCGACGGGGGCGGGCGCCGGTACGGCGGCCGGGGCCGCGCGGCGGCGGGAGCACACGCCCGCGCGGCTGCCCGTGCCGGTACGGGTCGAGACCGACAGACGGCGGGTCGAGCGGGTGCTGGGCAACCTGATCGCCAACGCGCACAAGCACGGCCGGCCCCCGGTGCTGCTGACGGTGGACGGGCCCACGGTGACCGTACGTGATCACGGGCCCGGCTTCCCGGAGTACCTGCTGGACGGCGGCCCGCAGCGGTTCCGTACCGAGAGCGGCGGCAAGGGGCACGGCCTGGGGCTGACCATCGCCGTCGGGCAGGCCGCGGCGATCGGCGCGGAGCTGACCTTCGCCAACGCCCCGGACGGCGGCGGCGCGGTGGCACGCCTGACGCTCCCGGAGTACGCACGGCCGGACGACGACGGGACGTGTGCCCGAGCGTCGGAGAGGGAAACGGCGGACCGCGTACGGCGGCCGGACGGCGACGAAGCCGCGCGCGCACGGCGGCCCGACGAGGCGACGGCACGGGACGGGAACGCGAGAGCGCAGGACGGGAACCCCGGCTGACGCGCCCTGGTGGACGGGCTTCGCACGCCGGGCCCGACCGCCGGGCCCGGCTGCCATGCCCGACCGACGCGCACGGCCGACCCGCACGCCCGACGATCCCGGCCGCCGTGCCCGGTCGGCGTCCCCGGTCGGCGTCCCCGGCTGACATTCCCGCTATGACATAAGGGAAATAGCCCCCGCATCTTGCTACGTTGCGTGGCATGACCGTAACGACGGCGGACACACCCCCGCCCGCTCTGCGTCTGCCCAAGCGGCGCGGGGTCGAGTTACTGCTCCTCGTCGGTGCCGTCCTCGTCCCGGTCTACGGCTACGCGGCCGTCGGGCTGGCCAGGAACGGTGCCGTCCCGCCCGACGTGGCAGGATACGGCGGCGGGCTCGGCCTGCTCGCCCTCCTCGCCCATCTCGCGGTCCGCTTCCGCGCCCCGTACGCCGATCCGCTGCTCCTGCCCATCGCCGTACTGCTCAACGGGCTGGGGCTGGTGCTGATCTACCGGCTCGACCTGGAGACCCCGAAGGACCAGGCCGCACCCACCCAGCTGGTCTGGTCGACGCTCGGCGTGGCGCTGTTCATCGCCGTGGTCGTCTTCCTGCGCGACCACCGGGTGCTCCAGCGCTACGCCTATCTCTCGGTCGCCACCGCGCTGGTCCTGCTGATCCTGCCGATCTTCTTCCCCCCGGTGAACGGGGCCAAGATCTGGATCCGGGTCGGCGGACTCTCCTTCCAGCCCGGCGAGTTCGCCAAGATCCTGCTCGCCGTGTTCTTCGCCGCGTACCTCGCCGCGAACCGCAACGCCCTCGCCTTCACCGGCCGCCGCATCTGGAGGCTCCAGTTCCCCACCGGCCGGGTGCTCGGCCCGATCGTGGCGATCTGGGTGCTCAGTGTCGGCGTACTGGTCCTGGAGCGCGATCTCGGCACCTCGCTGCTCTTCTTCGGCCTGTTCGTGATCATGCTGTACGTGGCGACCGGCCGGACCGGCTGGATCGCGGTGGGCCTGCTGCTGGCCGCGGTGGGCGCGTTCGTCGTCGGCTCCCTCGAACCGCATGTGCACAGCCGGGTCCAGGACTGGCTCGACCCGTTCGCCACCATCGCCGCCGGACGGGGACCCAGCCAGCTGGCCCAGTCGCTGTTCGCTTTCGCCGCGGGCGGGATGCTCGGCACCGGGCTCGGGCTCGGCCACTCCATCCTCATCGGCTTCGCCACCAAGTCGGACTTCATCCTGGCGACCGCGGGCGAGGAACTGGGCCTGACCGGGCTGACCGCGATCTTCCTGCTGTACGCGCTGCTCGTGGCCCGCGGCTACCGCGCCGGGCTGGCCCTGCGCGACCCGTTCGGGCGGCTGCTGTCGATCGGTCTCGCCTCGATCCTGGCCCTCCAGGTGTTCGTGATCGCGGGCGGGGTGATGGGGCTGATCCCGCTGACCGGCATGGCGATGCCCTTCCTCGCGCAGGGCGGATCGTCCGTCGTGACCAACTGGATCATCGTGGCGCTGCTGATCCGGCTCAGTGACCAGGCCCGCCGCCCTCAGCCCGCCCACGCGGAGACCGGGGTCATCGCGGCGGAACCGAAGGACCCGGCACCCGGGCCGAAGGGCACCGGGCCGGGGCCGAAGGGCGGGGGCGCGGCGCCGGGACCGAAGGGCACGACACCCGGACCGAAGGACGTACCGTGATCCGCTGCATCCGCCGTGCCGCCGCCCTCTGTCTCCTGCTGCTGGTGGCCCTGCTGCTGAACGCGGCGCGCATCCAGGTCTTCGAGGCCGACAGCCTCGACGAGAACCCCGCCAACCGCCGCCTCACGATCACCCGTTACAGCCAGGCGCGCGGCGACATCCTGGTCGGCGGGACGTCCGTCACCGGCTCCAGGAACACCGGCGAGCAGCTCGCGTACGAACGCACGTACCGCGACGGCCCCGTGTACGCGCCGGTGACCGGCTACGCCTCGCAGACGTACGGCACCACCCTGATCGAACACGCCGAGGACGGTGTCCTGTCCGGCACCGACTCGGCGCTCGCCCCGTTCCCGTTGTGGAACGAGATCACCCGGAGCCGGCAGCCCGGCGGCGACGTGGTCACCACGATCGACGCCACGATGCAGCGCGCCGCCTACGAGGGGCTCGACGGGCGACGGGGGGCGGTCGCCGCCGTCGAGCCCTCGACCGGCAGGATCCTGGCCCTGGTCTCGACCCCTTCGTACGATCCGGGGCTGATCTCCGGCACCGGTCCGTCCGTCACCGACGCCTGGCGGCGGCTGAACGCGGACAAGGGCCTGCCGATGCTCAACCGGGCGATCCGGCAGACCTATCCGCCGGGTTCCACCTTCAAGATCGTGACCGCGGCGGCGGCGCTCGACGCGAACGTGGTCGTCGATCCCGACGCCGGGACCGACACCCCGTCGCCGTACGTGCTGCCCGGTACCCGGACCACGCTCCCCAACGAGGCGGAGGACTGCGAGAACGCCTCGCTGGCCGAGGCGATCCGGGTCTCCTGCAACACCGTGATGGCCGAACTGGGGGTACGGGTCGGTCTGGACGGCATGGTCGACGCGGCACGGCGGTTCGGCTTCGACGACACCGGGCTGCGGATCCCGTCCGGGGTGGTCAAGAGCAACTTCGACACCGAGATGAGCGACGACCAGCTGGCGCTGTCGTCGATCGGGCAGTTCGACACGACGGCGACCCCGCTCCAGATGGCGATGGTCGCCTCGGCCGTGGCGAACGGCGGCGACCTCAAGTACCCGTATCTCGTGGACCGTACGACCACGAAGAACGGCTCGGTGGTCCGCCGGTACGACCCGCGCACCTACCGGCGGGCGATGAACCCGCGTACGGCGATGCTGCTGCGCGAGATGATGGTCGACGTCGTGGAACGCGGCACCGGCTCCAACGCCGCGATCGACGGCGTGACCGTGGGCGGCAAGACCGGCACCGCGCAGCACGGCATCGACAACTCGGGCCTGCCGTATGCCTGGTTCATCTCCTGGGCGCAGTCGCCGGACTCGGGCCGCCCGGCCGTCGCGGTCGCCGTGGTCGTGGAGGACGCCGCCGCCCACCGGGCCGACATCAGCGGCGGCGGCAGCGCCGCCCCGATCGCGCGTTCCGTGATGGAAGCCGCCCTGGGCATCCTGCGAGACTGACCGCGCGGCGAATACGGGGACCGCGCGGCGAATACGGTCCGCGTGGCGGATACGGGGGTGACCGCGTGACGGGCATGACCGGTACGGGCGATGCGGGCGCGGTGGTCTCGGCGCTGGAGCGGATCGGGCGGGACGACCCGCGTCTGTCCGCTTTCGTCGAGGTGTGGCACGAGCAGGCGGTCGCGGACGCGGAACGCGCCGCCCACCTCCCGCTGGGCGCCCTGCCGTTCGCCGTCAAGGGGCGGGCCGGGATCCGCTCGTACGCCGCCCGACGGCTGATCGCGGCCGGTGCGGTGCCGGTCGGCTCGACCTCGGTCCCGGGCCCCGGCACGCCCTGGCAGACATGGGGGCTGGGCGCACACGGCCGCACGGTCAACCCGTGGCGGGCCGACCGCACCCCGGGCGGGTCCTCGGCGGGCTCGGCGGTGGCGGTCGCGGCGGACATGGTGCCGCTGGCCACCGGGAGCGACGGGGCGGGGTCGGTACGGATCCCGGCGGCGTGGTGCGGGGTGTTCGGCCTGAAGACGACGAACGGTCTGCTGCCCTCGCCCGACCGGACCGGGCTCGCCTCCGCCGGGGTGCTGACGCGCTCGGCGGCCGGGGCCCTGACGTACCTGCGCTGCGTACTGGACGCGAACCGCGGCCGGGGCCCGGAGGGCCTGCCGGGCGTCCCTGGCGGACACCGCCACCGCGTCCCCGAGGCGGACCCGCAGGCGGCGCCCGCCCTCCCGGTCCCGGCCGTCTTCAGTCCGGACCTGGGATACGCGGACATCGAACCGGAGGTCGCGGCCGTGGTCCGGCGCGCCGTGGACCGCCTGGTGGCGGCCGGCGTGGTGCGGTTGACGGACCGCACGTGCGACCTGCTCGATCCCCGGGAGGCATGGCAGGAGGTCCGGGGCGGGGAGCCTTCCCCCCGCACCCGCGAACTGCGGCGCGAGAACGACCGCCGACTGGACGCGCTGTTCGCCGGCGTGCCGCTGCTGCTCAGCCCGACCACCCCGAACCGTCCGCACGGCCACGGCGGTCCCGGCGAGGTCTACTCGACCGCCCTGACCTGGGCGTTCAACCTCAGCGGACATCCCGCCGCGACCATACCGGCCGGTTTCACGACGGACGGCTGCCCGGTGGGTCTGCAATTGGTCGCGGAGTACGGGGCGGACGTCTCGCTGGTCGAAACGGCCCGTGCGGCACAGGACGCGCTGTCCACCGTGCGGTCATGACACACGCCGTCCGGTCCCGGCGGACGGCGTACATCCATTATGGCCCCGGAGAGGGCCCCGTTCCGTCGTGCCGTCGGATGATCTCGCTCCGATTTTCGCGCCCTACCGTGGCCGCATGACTGTTCTTCACTTACGCGATCACGGTGGCGGCTTTGACGGCGGGCCGGTCCTTCTCCTCCTGCACGCCGCCTCGCGCTCCCTCGCCGACTGGGACGCCGTGGTGCCGCACCTCGGCCCCGGTCACCGGGTGCTCGCCGTCGACCTGCCCGGGCACGGCCTCGGCACCACATCGTCGTGGTCGTTCGACGCGGTGCTGGACGACCTGGACGAAACGCTGAACGCCCTGGGGATCGTGGACCCGGTGGTCCCGGTCGGGCACTCGCTGGGCGGGATGGTGGCGGCCTCGTACGCCGTCGAGCGGCCGGGCCGCGTGCCGGGAGCCGTGAACCTGGACGGCTTCTGGTGGGGCACGCCCGCGCAGTACCCGGGGATGGACCCGGACGAGGTGGCGCGTCGGCTGGCCGACATCGGGGCCATGGCGCGGGCCTCCGCGGGGCTGCGGATGCCCGCGGAATACGTGGAGCAGCAGGCCGCGTACAGCGTGGGTCTGGGCATTCCGTACGAGCGGGCCAAGGCGTCGTTCCGCGCGTCCGTGCGCGAACTCCCGGACGGCGGGTGGCAGTTGCTGCCGGAGCGGGAGTGCGCCCTGGAGATGCTGGACGCCATGGACGCCCTTGATCTCTTCGCCCTGTTCCGCCGCGTCCACTGCCCGCTGCTGCTGGTCCGGGCCCTGCACCGGGTACCGGCGACCCCCGGCATGGAGTGGCTGGACGAGATGACGGAGGCGTACGGGCACGGCCTGGCCCGGGACCTGGCGGAGCTGGCGGCCGAACGGGCGGGCGTCACCGTCGAGGGCATCGAGGCGACACACGCGATGCTGCTGGAGGCCCCCGAGCGGGTGGCGGAGCTGGTACGGGGGTTCGTCGCGCGGCTCTGAGCCGGTGAAGGCGGGGGCGGCGGCCCCGGGCGCCCAACGGGCCCGCGCGTTCCGCGGGGGCGGGCGCCGCCCCCGGCCGGCACGCCGGAGGCCCGCCCTCGCTACTCCGCCGGCGTGCTCGACGCGCCGTGCGCCACCGCCTCCTCGACCTCGGCGACCCGGGCGCTCTCCTCCGCCGCGAAGCGTTCCCGGTCCAGTCGCTCGGCAAGTTCCTCGTCCTGGGTCATCAACAGGTCCAGGTTGGTGTCGCCGAGTTCGAGGACGCCCATGTCCACGTACGCCTGCTGGAGCCGTTCGCCCCACAGCCCGATGTCCTTGACGCACGGCACGATCCGGCTGAACAGCAGCCTGCGGAAGAGCTGGAGGAACGGCGAACGCTCGGACAGTTCGTGCGCCTCCTCCTTGCCCATGCCGAAGTTCTCCAGCACCTCGACGCCCCGGAGCCGGTCCCGCATCAGGTAGCAGCCCTCGATGACGAACTCCTCGCGCTCACGGCGCTCGGCATCGCTCAGCTGCTTGTAGTAGTCGCGCAGCGCCATCCGCCCGAAGGCGACGTGGCGGGCCTCGTCCTGCATGACGTAGGCGAGGATCTGCTTGGGCAGCGGCTTGTCCGTGGTGTCGCGGATCATGCCGAACGCGGCCAGGGCGAGTCCTTCGATGAGAACCTGCATGCCGAGGTACGGCATGTCCCAGCGGGAGTCGCGCAGGGTGTCGCCCAGCAGCGCCTGGAGGTTGTCGTTGACCGGGTAGAGCATCCCGATCTTCTCGTGCAGGAACCGGCCGTATATCTCCGCGTGCCGGGCCTCGTCCATGGCCTGGGTCGCGGAGTAGAACTTCGCGTCGAGGTCGGGTACGGACTCCACGATCCTGGCCGCACAGACCATGGCGCCCTGTTCACCGTGGAGGAACTGGCTGAACTGCCAGGAGGCGTAGTGCTTGCGCAGTTCGCCCCGGTCCTTGTCGGTCATCTTCGCCCAGTGCGGCGTGCCGTACAGGGTCAGGGCGTCGTCGGGCGCGCCGAGCGGGTCGAAGGGGTCGACCTCCAGGGACCAGTCGATGCGCTTGTTGCCGTCCCACTGCTTGTCCTTGCCCTTCTGGTAGAGGGCGAGCAGGCGTTCACGGCCGTCGTCGTAGTCCCAGCTGAAGCGGGCGGCGCCGGTGGCGGGCACCTGCCACAGCAGTGCGTCGGGGGCGGTGGTGTACAGGTCGAGCGTCGACATGGACGGCTCCTCACGCCTCGCGTACGTAATCCGTCACGTTCCTTGCCTGTCACATCGGTTGGCAGGTTCACACGCTGATAGACACCGGGTCAACAAGTTGCGCGCAAGGGATTGACGACTTTACTGACAAGCAGTCTCATAAAGAGTGACCGCCGGTAACGCCGACCGGTCACCCCGGCCGCCCCCATCTCCGCCCTCGCCCCGATCCCCCCATTGTCGCCTTCATCCCTCTTGTCGTCCTTGTGAGAGGCACCCCAGCCATGACTCCAGTGACCGAACGTGACGTGCGGCTGCTCCGCGACGCGATCGGCCCGCTCCGGGACCGCGAACAGATCGCCGCGCGCCTGCTCGACTCCTCGGCCAAGCACTCCTTCGATCCGGACAAGGAGCTCGACTGGGGCTCGCCGCCCGAGGCGGGCAAGTGGCACTGGCCGCCCGAGCTCGTCTCGCTCTACGACACCCCGCTGTGGCGGGGGATGTCCGAGGAGCAGCGGCTCGACCTGTCCCGGCACGAGGCGGCGTCGCTGGCCTCGCTCGGCATCTGGTTCGAGATCATCCTCATGCAGCTGCTGGTCCGGCACATCTACGACCGGCCGGTGACCAGCGACCACGTCCGCTACGCGCTCACCGAGATAGCCGACGAGTGCCGGCACTCGATGATGTTCGGCCGCATGATCAAGTGGAGCGGGGCGCCCGACTACCCCGTACCACGCGTCTATCACAACCTCGCGCGGGTGCTGAAGACCGTCTCCACCACGCCCGGCTCGTTCGCGGCGACCCTGCTCGGCGAGGAGATCCTCGACTGGATGCAGCGCCTGACGTTCCCGGACGAGCGCGTCCAGCCGCTGGTGCGCGGCGTGACCCGGATCCACGTGGTCGAGGAGGCGCGGCACGTCCGGTACGCGCGCGAGGAACTGCGCCGCCAGATGGTGACCGCCCCGCGCTGGGAACGCGAACTGACCCGGCTCAGCTGCGGCGAGGCGGCCCGTGTCTTCTCCGTCTGCTTCGTCAACCCGCAGGTGTACGAGAACGTCGGCCTGGACCGCCGCGAGGCCGTCGCGCAGGTGAAGGCGAGCCGCCACCGGGCGCAGGTCATGCAGAACGGCGCGAAGCGGCTGACGGACTTCTTCGACGACATCGGGGTGCTGAACGGGCTGGGACGCAGGCTGTGGCGGAGCTCCGGCCTGCTGGCCTGAACGGGGACGGACCCGGCGGGGCCCCTCCGGGTCCATCGACCCGGACCCGGGACGAAGGACCCGGGGCCCACACCGGTCCGGTCACCGGGACCGGTCACCGGGGTCGGTCGCGGATCGGGCGCCCGGATCCGGTCGCGGTCGCATCGCTCGCGGTCGGGTCGCTCGCGGCCGGTCCCCGTGCGGCAGGGCTCGCTTACGGCCTCGTCCACGATTGTCAGCGGCGTCGCGGTGTCCGGGACCTCCGCCTCCGGCGTTGTCGTCAGTCACCGACGCTCCTTCCCCGAGCTCTCAGCTGCTTTCGAGCAGGGGAGACCCATCCGACTCACTCCTCCGCCTTGGATTCGAAGGCCCCAGACGCCGCTCCTTCCTCCACTGCCAATCGTGGACGAGGTCGTTAGGCTTCCTCGTATGACCTCTGCCGCCCCGCCGAATCGCGCGTACCGAAGGCTCAGCGTCGAGGAACGCCGCTCCCAGCTCCTCGCCGCGGCGCTCACCCTGTTCGCCCACCGGGCGCCCGACGAGGTGTCGCTCGACGAGGTCGCGGAGGTCGCGGGGGTCTCCCGCCCGCTGGTGTACCGCTACTTCCCGGGCGGACGGCAGCAGTTGTACGAGGCGGCGCTGCGGTCCGCCGCCGAGGAACTGATCCTGTGCTTCAACGAGCCGCCCGCGGGCCCGCCCACGGTACGAGTGCTGCGGGTACTGGACCGGTATCTGGCCTTCGTGGACGAGCACGACACCGGGTTCAGCGCGCTGCTGCGGGGCGGCAGCGTCGTGGAGACGTCCCGTACGACGGCGATCGTGGACGAGGTGCGGCGGGCGGCGGCCGAACAGATCCTGCTGCACCTGGGCCGGGGCGACGAGGGCCCGGGGGCCGGGCCCCGGCTGCGGATGATGGTGCGCACCTGGATCGCCGCCGTCGAGGCGGCGTCCTTGATCTGGCTGGACGAGGGCAAGCGGCCCGCCGCGTCCGAGCTGCGCGACTGGCTGGTGGACCAGCTGATCGGGATGCTGGCCACGACGGCGGCGACGGATCCGGAGGCCGCGGCGGCGGTGGCGGCGCTCCTGTCGCTGGAGGACGGGGCGGGCCCGGCCGGGCGGCTCGCACAGCGGTTGCTCCCGGTCGTCGGCGGGGCGGCCCACCTGCTGCCCGAGCGCTGACCGGCCGCTCCCGGCGCATCGAGGGTTCCCGGGGGTCTGCCGGCCGTTCCCGGAACGTCGGGGCGTGGAGGCATCGGGGCGTCGGCGGCACCGCGGCGTCCCGGGAGCCGGCCGGTGGGTGAGACTGGGGATGTGCGAAGCGAGAACACACCCTTCACCGGCGGCCCGCTGGACGGGCGGGTCCTGCCCGTCCTGGTCGGCCCGACCGGTCATCCCCCCAAGTGGTACGAGGTCCCGGTGCCGGACGCCGACGGGGGTCCCGCCACCGTGCACGCGTACCGCAGGGCGCCGGCCGGTCATACCAAGCGGCTGGGGATCCAACGCGGCTGGGTGTACGAGTACGTCCTCGAGGGACGGACGCGGCACAGCCCCAAGTGGCCTTGGTCGAAGCCGAACTGAGGCGGAGGTCCCAGACGCCGCGACGCCGCTGCCCATCGTGGGCGAGGTCGTAAGATCGACGCTCTGGTGCCGGGCACGGTCAGCGGTCAGCGGTCAGCAAGGGGGTGCGCCATGGAGGCGCTGCGTCAGGACGATCCACGTCGCATCGGACCGTACGCCTTGCTGGCGCGGCTCCGGGAGACCGCGAGCGCCGTGCAGTACCTCGCGCACGGGACGCCCCCCGGTGGTTCCGGGCCGGCCGCGAACGGCACGGAACCGGCCGTCGTGGTCACCGCCGCCCGCCCCGAACTCGCCGTACTGCCCGCCTTCCGGCGCCGGTTCCAGGCGGAGGCCCGTACAGCGGCCCTGCTGGCCGCGGACGGGAACGGGGAACGGCCGGGGCCCGGCTCCCCCGTCGACGGCACGGACGGCGAACTGCCCTGGACGGCCGCCCCCTACGTGCCCGCCCTGACGCTCGCCGACGCCATCGAGGTCTCGGGCCCGCTCCCCGAACAGGCCGTACGGATACTCGGGGCGGGCCTCGCCGAGACCCTCTCCCGGGTCCACGCCACCGGGGCCGTGCTCCAGGGGCTGGCTCCCCGGACGGTGCTGCTGGCGGAGGACGGCCCCCGGCTCACGGCGTTCGGCCCGCTGGGCGCCGCGGCCGCCGCCGAGGCCCGGCCCGGCGGGCAGTTGTCGGTACGGCTCGGCTACCTCACCCCCGAGCAGGTCGAGGGCGAGGAACCCGGCCCCGCTTCCGACCTCTTCGTGCTCGGCCTGCTGCTGGCGTACGCGGCGACCGGCACGACCCCGCTCGCCGACGGCCCGGCCGCCGAGGGCGCCGAACGCATCGCCCGCACGGATCCCGAACTCGGCGCGGTACCCGAGGAGTTGCGCGGCCCGATCGCCCGCTGTCTGGCGAAGGACCCCGCCGACCGGCCCGACGCGGGGGCGGTGGCCTCCGAACTGGCCCCACAGGGATCGGCAGACCTGACGAAGGACGGCTGGCTGCCGGAGCGTCTGGCGGCTGCTGTGAAGCAACAGTCGCTTCGGGTACGGGAGTTGAGCGCGACCGGTCACCTGCCGGAATCTCCGGCCGCCGAACCGACTCCGCAGGCCGCCCCCGGCTCCGCTCCTGCCTCTGCCCCCGCCGCGGAATCCCCTGTCGCCGCGGACACCGGTACCACGCAGCTCGGGAACATCGCGCGCCGCGTGCCGACGACCGACCAGGCCACCACCCAGCTGTCCGTCCCGCAGGAACTCACCGGCGCCCCCGCGTCGCCCGCGCCCCCCTCCCCCGCGCCGACGCCCGCACCGGCCGCCGCGCCCGCGCCGCCCCTTCCGGCGGCACCCGTTCCGTCGGCGCCGCTCCCGCTCGCGGCCCCCGCGGCATCCCCCGCCTCTCCCGCCTCCGCCGTCCCGTCCGCCTCTCCCGCCCGGCCCGGCGTCGACCGGCGCGGCCTGTTCATCGGGCTCGCGGCCGGTGTCGCGGGGCTGGCGGTCGGTGGCGGCGGGGCGTTCGCGCTGGCGTCCGACGACGGAGCGACGGACGATCCCAAGCCCGCACCGAGCCGGGCCGTCGTGGCGGGGCTTCCGCCGCGCCCGCGTTGGGTGTACCGGCATCCGGCGGCCGAGCCGTCCCCGCTCGCCGCCGCCCTCTGGAACGACCGGCTGCTGGTGCTGACCGACGAGAACGGGGCGACCGCTGTCGACCTGCGCACCGGGCGCCGCCTCTGGGCGAGCCCGGAGGCGGCCGAGGGCCACACCGTGCTGCCGGCCGGGAAGGACCTCTGCTTCGTCGCCGCCCCGGGGGAGTTCCTGTGGCTGTCCGCGAAGGACGGCAAGGTCGTGCACCGGGAGGCCCACGCGGAACGGGTCCCCGGCGCTCCGGACCTCGCGGTCGCGGGGGTCGTGGGCGCGTCCGGGCCCGTGGTCTGGTTCACCGGCTCGCACAAGGTCACCGTCAAGGCCCCGCCCCCGAAGAAGGGCAAGAAGCGCGGCAAGGACCGTCAGGTCGTCAACTCCTACCTGTTCGCCCACGACGTCGTGCGCCGCGCGGAGCTGTGGCGGACCCCGGTGCCGACCGGGCGCGGCCCCGCCGCCCCCGCCTACCGGGTGATCGCGGTCCGGGAGAACGACGTCGTCGTACGCCAGACCCCGGCCACGCTCACCCCCGCCGACGTCGGGGCGGCCAAGGGCAAGGCAATCTTCCGGAGCTTCGACCGGAAGACCGGTAAACAACTGTGGGCCAGGGCGATCGGCGCGGTCGCACCGGCCGGCGCGGCATCGGGCGACGAGCAGGGGCTGCTGTACGCGGCGGTCGGCGACGGCCTCCAGGCGTTCGAGACGCCCACGGGCAAGCCGAAGTGGACGCTGAACGGCACCAGCGGCGCCCCGTACGGCACCCCGGTCGTCAGCGGCACGCTGCTGCACACCAGCAACCTCGGCCAGGAGGTGAGCGCGGTCGAACGGGCGACGGGCCGGCTCCGCTGGCGTCGCTCGACGGAGGCCGTCCCCGGCAGCGCCGCACCCGCGGTGACGGTCAGCACGACCGGCAGGACGCTGCTGGCCTCGGACGTCTCCCAGGTCACCGCCTTCGCCGCGCAGGACGGACGGCGGCTGTGGAAGTTCCAGGACATCGGGGCCCAGGAGCCGGACGGTCCGACGATCACCGCCCCGTACCGCGTGCTGGCCACCGACGGCACCGCGATCGTCCAACGGGACCGGGTCTTCTACGCCTTCCCCGTCGCCTGAAGCCCGCGACCGAAGGGGTCCACCGGGAGGCCCGCGGCGTGCCGACGCGTCGGCACGCACCAGCCGCCCTCCGGGTGAACCGGCATGCCGCCACACCGCACGGGTCCTTGCATTCCCTCGGCATCGAGTAACCGTATTGACCGTTGCGCCCACTTACGGGGTGGTTTCGTGCTGCACCCGTGCCCGGAGGTGATGTCGTGTCAGGCGGATTCCCGCGTGCGATGTGCACCGCGTTCCTCTCCACGCTCGTCGTGGCCTGGTCCGCGACCGCGGCCCAGGCGACCCCGGGGCCCCTGGCGGGCAGCGCGGAGAGGCCGCCCGGCGACCCCAGGACGCCGGTTCCGGCATCGGCGTCCGTACCGGCACCAGCACCGGGACCGGGCCGGGGCGGTGCCGCGCAGCTCCTCACCCAGTTGCAGAAGCTGTACCAGCAGGCCGAGGAGGCCACCGAGGCGTACAACGGCACCGCCGCGGAGCTGAAGAAGCGCGCGGCGCAGGCGAAGAGGCTCGACGCCTCCCTCGCCACCGCGCGGGCCGCCCTGGCCCGGAGCCGCGAGGAGGCGGGGCAGCTGGCCCGGGAGCAGTACCAGGGCCGGTCCGACCTCTCCTCGTACGTGCGGCTGCTGCTGTCCCGCGACCCCGAGCACTTCCTGGACCAGGAGCACATGGTCCGGCGTATGGCGGCCGGACGGGCGGCGACGGTGCGGCGGCTCACGGCGGCCGAGAAGCGCGCCGACGGGCTCGCGGCCGAATCCCGCAAGGTGCTGGACCGGCAGAAGGTCCTGACCGCGCAGCGGAAGAAACAGCGGGACACCGTGCGCTCCCGCCTCGAAGCCGTCCAGAAGAAGCTGGCCACGCTGTCGGCCGCACGGCTCACCGAACTGTCCCGGCTGGAGCGGGAGGGCACGGCGAGGGCCCAGGACGCCCTGGTCGCGTCCAGGGCGCTGCCCGCCGCCGGAGCACCTTCCTCGGCGGGCGGCGAGGCGGTGCGGTACGCGATCGAGCAGGTCGGCAAGCCGTACGTGTGGGGCGCCGAGGGCCCCGACTCGTTCGACTGCTCCGGTCTCACCTCGTGGGCGTGGGCGAGGGCGGGCCGGCCCATCCCCCGGACCTCGCAGGAACAGTGGCGGCAGCTGGCCAGGGTGCCGCTGAAGGCGCTGCGCCCGGGCGACCTGGTGATCTACTTCCCGAAGGCCACTCATGTGGCGCTGTACATCGGCAAGGGCCTGGTGGTGCAGGCCCCCCGGCCCGGCACACGGGTGAAGGTGTCGCCGGTGGCGTCCAATCCGCTGCTGGGTGCCGTACGGCCGGACCCGGGCAGCGCGCCGCTGGCCGCGTACGCGCCCCCGCCGCTCCCCCGGGGCGCGACCGCGGGCTCGGACACCGGCTACGGCTCGTCCTCCGCACCTGCTGAATAGGCCCCGGCGCAAACGGCACGGCCCGTAGGCGGCCCGGGCCGGGCGCCGTCGGTGATCCGACGGACGCCCGGCCCGGACCGTCGTGGTCAGACCACCGACGCGGTGCCCGCCACCTCGGCCAGGTAGGCGTTGGTCTTCTCCGGGTCGAAGAAGAAGTTCTCGAAGTCCGCCGGGTTGTTGAAGCCGTTGGCGAACCGGTTGGCGATCGCCTGGAACCGGTTGCCCGCGCCGAGCAGGTTCAGCACGTGCTCCGGCGGGACGCCGAGCATCGCGTTGGTCCACTTCACGACGTGCTGCGCGGTCTCCCAGTAGCGGTCGAACGTGGCCTGCATCCAGGTCTCGTCGAACGGCCGGTCGCCGTGCTCAAGGATCGAGTCCAGGTACGAGTTGGCGCACTTGGAGGCCGAGTTGGAGCCCTGGCCGGTGATCGGGTCGTTGGCGACGACGACGTCCGCGACGCCGAGCACCAGGCCGCCGCCGGGCAGCCGGCCGATCGGGTTGCGGACGGTCGGGGCGTAGCGGCCGGCCAACGTGCCGTTCGCGTCGGTCAGTTCGACCTTGGTGGCGCGGGCGTACTCCCACGGCAGGTACCGCTCCATGAGCTCCAGCGTCTTGGCGAGGTGCTCGGAGGGGTCCTTGATGCCCTGGAACACGTCGATCGGACCGCCGGGGACGCCCTCCCAGAAGAGGATGTCGGCACGGCCGGACGTGGTCAGGGTCGGCATCACGAAGAGTTCGCCGACGCCGGGGACCAGGTTGCAGCGGACCGCGTCGAACTCGGGGTGCTCGGGGCGCGGGCCCATGCCGTGGACGTAGGCGACGGACAGGGCGCGCTGCGGGGCGTCGAACGGGGAGCGCGAGGCGTCCCGGGCGAACATGGAGACCAGCTCGCCCTTGCCGGCCGAGACCAGCACCAGGTCGTAGGTGCGGGAGAAGTAGTCCAGGTCGGAGACGGCCGCGCCGTGGATGACGAGCTGACCGCCGCGCTGGGCGAACGTCTCCATCCAGCCGGCCATCTTCACGCGCTGGTCGACGGACTGGGCGAAGCCGTCCAGCTTGCCGACCCAGTCGACGGCGCGCGAGGAGTCGGGGGCGGCGACCGAGAGCCCGAGGCCCTCGATGCGCGGGGCCTGCGACTCCCAGAAGTTGAGCTGGTAGTCGCGCTCGTACTGGAGCGCCGTGTGGAACATGCACTGCGTCGACATGACCCGGCCGGAGCGGATCTCGTCGGCGGTGCGGTTGGACATCAGGGTGACTTCATATCCCTTGGACTGCAGTCCGAGGGCGAGCTGGAGGCCGGACTGCCCGGCCCCGACTATGAGTATTCTCCGCATCGCGGTTCTCCGATGTTCTGCGTGACTGTCGCACGGAAGGACCGGCCGGGGCGGCCGGCCGTCCCGTCAGGGGGTGGCGTCCAGGGCGTGACCGACGAGGGCGAGCAGCGACTCGACGACGGTGATCCTGTTACGCGCGTCCATGATCACAACAGGCACGTGCGGAGGGATGGTCAGGGCCTCCCGGACGTCCTCCGCCTCGAACTCCGTTGTTCCCTCGAAGTGGTTGACAGCGACGATGTACGGCAGGCCGCAGCTCTCGAAGTAGTCGAGCGCGGGGAAGCAGTCGGCGAGGCGGCGGGTGTCGGCGAGCACGACCGCGCCGATCGCCCCGCGCACCAGGTCGTCCCACATGAACCAGAAGCGCTGCTGGCCCGGGGTACCGAAGACGTACAGCACGAGGTCGTCGGCAAGCGTGATGCGGCCGAAGTCCATCGCGACGGTCGTCGTGAGCTTGTCGGGCGTCGCGGTGAGGTCGTCGGTGTCCTCACTGGCCTGGGTCATCATCGCTTCGGTCTTCAGCGGGGTGATCTCGGAGACCGACCCCACGAAGGTGGTCTTGCCCACGCCGAAACCGCCCGCGACCACGATCTTGGTGGCGATGGGTGCCCGGGTGTGGTCCAACTGCCAGGACTGCAGCGATTCCTCTGCCTGGTCCACGGCGCCCGGCCGGCGCGGGGCGAAGAGCGACGTCTCAGAGACGACGGAGTCCATCGAGCACCCTTTCGAGCAGTGCGCGGTCGGGCTGCCCGGCGCCGTGGCCGGTCCCGTACACGCGGATCTTTCCCTGGTCGGCCAGGTCGCTGAGCAGGACCCGGACCACGCCGAGCGGCATCTTCAGCAGGGCGGAGATCTCCGCGACCGTACGCATCCGGCGGCAGAGCTCGACGATGGCCTGGAGCTCCGGCATCAGACGGGGCTGCTTGCCGTTGGTCAGCTCGCGGCGCTCCTCGGGTGCTTCGAGCGCGGCCACGAAGGTCTCGACGAGCAGGACGTGGCCGAAGCGGGTGCGTCCGCCGGTGAGCGAGTACGGGCGGACCCGCGCGGACCTTCGGTCGGACCCGCGGACCGGGAGCCTGCGGGCGGGTTCAGCGGCGGACGTCACTGGGTGCTCTCCATCGATTTGCGCAGCTCACTGCGGAGTTCGGGGGTGAGTACGTGTCCGGCTCGGCCGACGAACAGCGCCATGTGATAGGCGATGACGCTCATGTCGCAGTCCGGGGTGGCGTGCACACCGAGCAGCGAGCCGTCGCTGATCGACATGACGAAGACGCTGCCCTCGTCCATGGCGACCATGGTCTGCTTGACCCCGCCACCGTCCATCAGCTTCGCGGCGCCCTGGGTGAGACTGCCGATACCGGAGACGATGGTGGCCAGGTCGGCGCTGGACCCCTTGGGCCCGTCCTGCCGACCGGTCGCCCGGGCGTTCAGATGGCCGGGGTCGGAGGAGAGCAGCATGAGCCCGTCGGACGACACGACGGTGACCGAGTGGACCCCTGGCACCTCCTCCACCAGATTGCTCAGCAGCCAGTGAAGGTTCCGGGCCTCGGTGCTCAGCCCGAATGTGCTGGGCGCAGTCAACTGCGTGCCTCCTCGACTGTGTCCCCCGTCTCATCGGTTCGGTCGTTGGTACGGTCGGCCGGCCCGCTGTGGTCGGTGTGCGGGGTGCGCCCGGCGGGTACTGCGGTCCCGGGGAACGAACCGGTCGCCGGGGCCGTGGCGAGTTCCGCCTCGACGTCGCGGCGGCCGTCCTTGGCGCCTTGGTGGAAGCCGCCGAGCCGACGGCGCAGCGCGTCCTTGTCCAGGCTGCCCTTGCGCTCGGTGGTCTGCGCCGTGCTGGGCTTGACGACCCTCGGGGTGCGCTTGGGCAGCCCCTTGTCCGTGATGGTCTCCTGATGCGGCTGCTCCGGCCGGCGGGGGGCCGGCACGGTCTCGGCGGCGGGTGCCGGTGCGGGCGCCGCGTGCGGCTCGGGGGTGCCCGTCGGGGCGTACGGCTCGGGGGCTCCGTCGGCGGTGCGCTCGTGCCGGTCGGGCCCGATGGCGTATGCGTCCGCGTCCGCGGCGGCCGGAGCGGGGGCGGGGGCGGCACCTGTGGCGTACGGGTCGGCACCGACGCCGTACGGGTCGGTGACGGTGAGATACGGGTCGGGCGCCGTGGTCGCGGGGGCGTCCGTGGCCTCCGGGGCCGCCGGGAGCCGGACCTGCATCGTGATCTCGGACTCGGCCTCGACCGCCCCGGCGGCCGGGGCGGAAGCGGGCGCGGGATCCTGCGGGCCGGGGACGGCGGGGGCCTCCGGGGCCGGGGTGTGGTCCGCGGACCGGTCGGCGGTGTGGTCCGTGCCGCGTTCGGCGGTGTGACCGATGGCGTGGTCGAGGTCGGGCGCGGGTTCGG
The DNA here is from genome assembly GCF_042892615.1 of Streptomyces sp. NPDC001750. Taxonomy (NCBI): domain Bacteria; kingdom Bacillati; phylum Actinomycetota; class Actinomycetes; order Kitasatosporales; family Streptomycetaceae; genus Streptomyces; species Streptomyces sp. NPDC001750. Next base: position 498,007 of record NZ_JBIAUE010000002.1, read on the forward strand.
CCGCGGCTCCGGACGCGCGGATGGCGCGCTCGGCGGCGGCGATCAGCGGGTCGTCGCCCGACCCACCGGGCGTGGTGCGTCCGGGCAGCGCGTTGGAATTGGCCTCGGCGACCGATCCGGGCAGGTTGAGCCCGGGGCCGTCCCCGGCGACCTTCACCGGGGGCGGCGTGGCGACCGGCGGCGCCTTCGGCAGCAGGGACGTGGGCAGCACGACGACCGCGGTGATCCCGCTGCCCGTGTGGTCGCGCAGCTGGACCCGTACGCCGTGGCGCGCGGCCAGCAGGGCGGTGACGTGGAGGCCGAGCCCCGCGTCGGGCATCCCCTTGTCGTCCCGCCCCGTCGAGTCGAACAGGGCGGGGTCGGCGAGCCGGGTGTTGAGGTCGGCCATCCGCTCGGGGGACATCCCGATGCCCTCGTCCTGGACGGAGAGCATCACCTCACCGGTCTCCAGCAGCCAGCCGGAGAGCTGGACCTGGGAGTCCGGGGGCGAGAACGAGGTCGCGTTCTCCAGGAGTTCGGCGACGAGGTGGCTGAGGTCGTCGGCGGCGAAGCCGGCGATCTGCGCGTGCGGCGGCAGGGACTGGATGGTGACCCGTTCGTACCGCTCGATCTCGGAGACGGCGGCGCGCGCCACGTCCACCAGCGGGATCGGGTTCGCGTGCCCGTGCCCGTGCTCGGCGCCCGCGAGAACCAGCATGTTCTCGCTGTGCCGTCGCATGACCGTGGCCATGTGGTCGAGCTTGAAGAGGGTGGACAGCCGCTCCGGGTCCTGCTCCCGCTCCTCCAGGCTCTCGATGACACCGAGCTGACGCTCGACGAGACCGAGCGTGCGCAGCGAGAGGTTGACGAACGTGTGGTCGACGGTGTCCCGCAGCCGCTCCAGCTGGGCGGTCAGATCCGCGGTGAGGACCTGGAGTTCGGCGCGCTGGCGGGTGAGCGCCTCGCGTCCGGCGATCAGTTCGGACCGTTCGGCCTGGAGGCTCTCGACCCGGCCGTCATGCTCGCCGTGCAGGGCCCGGAGCCTGCCGTGGAGGGTGTTGACGGACTGTACGACCTGGGCGAACTCGTCGTTGCGGCCCTTGTAGCGGATGGGCTCGGCGGTGGCGGGCTCGGCCGCGAGGCGGGCGGCTCCGATCCGCAGGACGGCGAGCGGCTGGGTGAGGGTGCGGGCCACGGCCGTCGAGACACCGACCGCGATCAGCAGACAGCCGCCGAGCAGCGCGATCCTCAGTTCGAGCGCGGTGACGTCGTCGTCACGGAGCTGTTCGAGGCGCCGGACCTGTTCGGTGCCGAGAGCCGACTCGACGCCACGCATCCGGTCGACCCGGGCGGACAGCGCCTCCTCGACCTTCTTGGCGCTGGTCCCCTGCTCGGACTCGGACAGCTCGGGCCGGTCGGTGAGGGAGTCGAGGTACTTCTCCGCCTTGGAGACCTCGGGCCCGGTCACGGTGGTGGACAGCTTGTCGCGGGTGGCGGAGCCCGCGCTCTGGTCGAAGTCGGCGAGCGAGGCGAGTTCGGCGACCCGGGCCTGCTGGGCGGCGGCGCTCAGTGCGTCACGGGTGCGGTCGTCCTTGCCACCGGCCCCGCCCTGGCCCTGCACGGGCAGGCCGGTGACGGGGTCGATCTGCGGGGCCGCGTCCGCCCGGGGCACGGAGAGGGCGGCGACCAGCAGCCCGCGGGTGGCGGACGCCTGCTCGGTGGCCCGGCCGAGAGCGAGCGGGGCGCGGGTGGCGCCGGCGGCGCGCGGCGGAATCTTCTCCGTGAGTTCGGCGGCCACGCCGTGGAGCCTGGCGATGATCTCGGAGTACGCCTGGTGGGCCTCCAGCGCCGTGCCCTTGCCACCGAGCACGTCGCGGCGCAGGGACGGAATGGTGGCGAGGTCGCGGCGCAGCGCGGCGGGGGCGGCCGACCTGATCTCGTCCACCTGCCGGTCGACACGGGCGCCGGAGTCGCCCTTCTTCCCCCCGGACTTCCCGTCACGGCCGGCCGCGATGCGGGCGACGGCGTCGTCGCGTTCGTCCGCGAGGGCGTGCGCGAGCGCGATCGACTGCTGGTTCAACTCGGCGAGGGTGACCAGCCGCTGCGACTCGTTCAGATCGGCGGAGACGCCGAGGATCGCCGGGGCGCCCGCGGCGATGACGGTGACTCCGACGACCGCGACACCGGCGACCAGCCGGCTGCGCACACGCACGGCTCGTCGGGTGCTCGCACTCTCGGCGGGCGCCGGGGGCGTCACCCCGGAACCGCTGTTCTTGCCGCCCTTGCTCCGAGGCCGCTTCTTCTGCACCGGTGCTCGCAATCTTGACTCGTCCGCCCTTGAAGCAGAGGTGACGCGCGGTCACGTGTGAGCGAGCGCCCCGACCCCTGGTACGGCTTCCGACCATTCCAGTGCTTTTGAGAAGGGGGCGCGCATCAACCGCTCCGCCACCCGAACGAGTGAACATCACTCCAGAGTTGACGAACAAGTCTCCCCCGGAAGCCCCCCGGCCACACCTGGTCCGTCGGCTGGAACTTCGGTCCAGGCTTTGGCAGGATGCCCGCCCGCACGCGGCACGGAGCCTCCGCTTCCGCTCGGCGCACGCCCCTGACCTGCTGGTATAGGCCAATTTCGGCCATGTGCAGGGGCCGTGAAGACGTCGTGCAGACTGACCGCATGCGCATCGAACTCGCCACCGCCGCCGGTTGCGCCGACCGCCCGAACGAGGACTGGGCCGCCACCGCCCTGCCCGCCTCCGGCCAGGGCGGAACACTGGTTCTGCTCGACGGGGTGACCCCGCCGCCGGGCGATGACGGCTGCGTTCACTCCGTCCCCTGGTTCACCGCTCGACTGGGCGGCTCACTGCTCGAACTGTCCGGTTCGCGCCGGGATCTGAGCCTCCAGGAGATCCTGACCGAGTCCATTCGGCGCACTGCCGAGGCCCACGGCCCTCCGTGTGACCTTTCTCACGTACGGACGCCACAGGCGACGGTCGCCATGGCGCGCTGGGGCGAACAGGAGATCGAGCACTTGGTGCTCTCCGATTCCGTGCTGCTGTTCGGTATGTCCGACGGGACCGTACGCCCTCTTGTCGACGACCGCCTGGATCGGCTACCGCCGGGCTCGCTGGCCGACGCGGCGACCGTGGACGCACGGTTGCGGAACAAGGAGGGCGGCTTCTTCACCGCCGCGGCCGACCCCTCGGTGGCGGCCCGCGCGATCACCGGGCGCACCCCGCTCGCCGACGTACGGACGGTGGCGGCACTGACCGACGGCGCGACCCGCTGGACCGAGACGTTCCACGAGGGCGACTGGGCGGACTGCCTCGCGGTGCTCCGCGAGGAGGGACCGGAGGCACTGATCGGCCGGGTCAGGGCACTGGAGGACGCGGACACGGATCGCGTGCATCTGCGCCGCGCCAAGAAGCACGACGACGCGACGGCGGTCTGCGTGACGCTGTGACGGCATGCCGTGCGGGACGGGGCGGGACCAGGCGGGGCGGGACGGGGCGAGAACGCGCCGGGCGCACACACCCCACGTATCGCGTCACGCCCCATGCCCGCCCGCACCCGCCGTCCGGCCCCGGCCACGCACGGCAGAGCACCGACGACACACGGGCAGAGGCCGCGGCGACACACGAACAGGGCGCAGACCGGGGTGACAAGCGACGGGGCGCAGGCCAGGGGCGGCACGTGAGCGGGGCGCAGACCGGGCGCGGCCCGGCTCAGTCCTCGGCGCGGGCGTTCAAGTGGTGCAGCAGTCGGGCCAATTCGGCGACCTCGTCCCGGTCCCAGTCGGCGAGCTTGCGCACATAGCGGTCACGGCGGGCGTCGCGGACACTGCGGTAGCGGGCCAGCCCCTCGTCGGTGAGGTGGACGAGGGAGGCCCGCCCGTCGGCCGGATCGGGCTCGCGCGCCACCAGTCCGAGGCTCTCCAGGGCGCGCAGTTGACGGCTCACGGTCGCCTTGCCGACGCCGAAGTAGGCCGCGAGGTCGGTGGCCCGCTGCCGCCCGGCGGACTCCAGCCGTACGAGCAGGCCGTAGGCGGCGGGCTCCAGTTCGGGATGGACCTCGCGCGCCATCTCGCCGGAGTTGGCGCGCGCCCGGCGCAGGAAGACGGCCAACTCCCGCTCCAGAGCGAGGAATGCGTGGTCCACACCACTTTCGCTGGTCGCGCCGCGTTCGCCACCGCTTTCGCTCCCGTGCACGTCAACACCCCTCATGAGCTTTTCCAACGCTGAAAGTTTCTTCCGCCGCCGGTCATCACCGCAGCTCGACCAGTATTTCGCAGGCCTAGACCACCGGCGGCGCCCAGGCCCTCTTCCGAAGCACGGGTCTACGTGCGTAGCGTCACGTCTGGCATGTTCACACCATGACATGCCGACAGGGGGTGCGCCCGGCTCCCCCTGGATCAGCACGTCCCCCCACCAACGCCTCGGAGGCAGTCACATGCCGGTGCTCAGATCCGGATCCGGAACATCCCGCCGCTCGCGCTTCGCCGCCGCGGGAACCCTGCTCGCAGCCCTTTCCCTCCTTCTCACCCTGCCCGGCGCGGCGAGCGCCACGGGCTCCCCCGACGCCGCCGCCCGCAAGCCCGCCCGCGGCACGGCCACGATGGGCATGGGCGTCGTCGCCCACGACGGCCAGGGCGGACTGCCCCGCGACACGCGCGCCGTGCAGACCGAAGGCGTGGACGTCAGCGGCCATCAGGGCAACGTCGACTGGGGCACGCTCTGGAACAGCGGCGTGAAGTGGGCCTACGTCAAGGCCACCGAGGGCACGTACTACACGAACCCGTACTTCGCGCAGCAGTACAACGGCTCGTACAACATCGGCATGATCCGGGGCTCCTACCACTTCGCCACCCCGAACACGACGAGCGGAGCCACGCAGGCCAACTACTTCGTGGACCACGGAGGCGGCTGGTCGCGGGACGGCAAGACGCTGCCCGGCGTGCTCGACATCGAGTGGAACCCGTACGGCGACCAGTGCTACGGGAAGAGCCAGTCGGCCATGGTGTCCTGGATCCGCGACTTCGTGAACACGTACAAGGCGCGCACCGGACGCGACGCGGTCATCTACACCGCGACCAGTTGGTGGACGACCTGCACCGGCAACAACGCGAGCTTCGGCGCCACCAACCCGCTGTGGGTGGCGCGCTACAACAGCACGGTCGGTGAACTCCCGGCCGGCTGGGGCTTCTACACGATGTGGCAGTACACCTCGTCCGGCCCGTACGTGGGCGACCACGACCGCTTCAACGGCGCCTACGACCGTCTGCAGGCCCTCGCGAACGGCTGACCCGGGCCCCACGCCGCGAGCGAGACCCCACCGCGAGCCGCCGAGACCGCGACCGGCGCGACCCATCGAGCCGCTGAGCCGCGCCCGCCGCACCCGTCCGGCGCGCCCGCACACCGCACCGTTCCACCCGGCCGAGCCCCTGGTGACCACCCGTCACCGGGGGCTCCGCCCTTTCCCGCTCCCCACTGCCCCCACCTCCCCAGCCTGTATACATACCGTGTATACACCATATGTATAGTCCGTTCCGCCGCGCATCGCGTGCCCGGCCGAGCTACGGAGGAGTGACCCGCCTTGTTCTTGAAGACGAAGTCGACCGGTACGACGTTGGCCGCCGCCCTTGTGACGGCACTCACCCTGACGCTGGCCGGTTGCTCCTCGGACACCACCGCGCCCTCGGACGCGCGCGCCGACGCGGGCTCCGACGCCAAGGGCACCTTCGGTCCGGTGGACTGCCGCAAGGCGAAATGCATAGCCCTGACCTTCGACGCGGGGCCGGGCAAGGACACGCCGCGCCTGCTCGACATCCTCAAGGAGAAGAAGGTGCGCGCGACCTTCTTCCTGCTGGGCAAGAACCACGTCAGGAAGTACCCGGACACCGTGCGCAGGCTCGCCGCCGAGGGCCACGAGGTGGCCAACCACACCTGGACGCACGGCATCCTGACGGAGCAGAAGCCGGCCGCCATACGGACCGAGCTGGAGAAGACCCAGGACGCCATAGCGGAGATCACCGGGAAGAAGCCGCGCCTGATGCGCCCGCCGCAGGGCCGCACCGACGAGACCGTCGCGGAGATCAGCAAGGAACTGGGGCTGGCCCAGGTGCTGTGGAGCGCCACCGCCAAGGACTACTCGACGACGGATTCGGCGCTGATCGAGAAGCGCATCCTGGACCAGGCGAGCAAGGACGGCATCATCCTGCTGCACGACATCTACGACGGAACGGTGCCCGCCGTGCCGGGCATCGTCGACACGCTGAAGGAGCGGGGCTACACCTTCGTCACCGTCCCCCAGCTGATGGCCCCCGCCGAGCCCGTCCCGGGGACGGTCTACCGCCCCTGACGAGGAGCGGGTACCCCGAGTCCCGCCCCCGGGGCGCGCGGAACGGCCCGCCCACCCGTCGTGGCGGGGAGGCGGGCCGTCCGTACCGGTCGCGTGCGTGGCGCCACGTCCGTCACGCCGTGGCGGCTACGCCGCGGCCGGGATCCTCTCCCCGGGCCTGGCGGCCGAGGCGGGCGCGAGGGCGATCTCCAGCACCTGGCGGACGTCCGTCACGGGGTGGACCTCCAGGGTGTCCAGGACCTCGGCCGGGACGTCGTCCAGGTCGGCCTCGTTCCGCTTGGGGATCACCACGGTGGTGATCCCGGCCCGGTGCGCGGCCAGCAGCTTCTGCTTCAGGCCGCCGATCGGCAGCACCCGCCCGGTCAGCGAGACCTCGCCGGTCATCGCCACGTCCGTGCGGACCAGCCGCCCGGAGAGCAGCGAGGCCAGGGCCGTGGTCATCGTGATGCCCGCGCTCGGACCGTCCTTGGGGACCGCGCCCGCCGGGAAGTGGATGTGCACGCCGCGGTCCTTGAGGTCCGCGACCGGCAGTTCCAGTTCCGCGCCGTGCGACCGCAGGAAGCTCAGCGCGATCTGCGCGGACTCCTTCATCACGTCGCCGAGCTGCCCGGTGAGGGTCAGCCCGGACGCCCCGGTCTCCGGGTCCGCCAGCGACGCCTCGACGAACAGCACGTCCCCGCCGGCCCCGGTCACCGCGAGTCCGGTGGCCACGCCCGGCACGGCGGTGCGGCGCTCGGCCGGGTCCTGGGCGGACTCGGGCACATGGTGCGGGCGTCCGATCAGTCCGCGCAGATCCGCTTCGATGATGGTGAACGGCAGCTCACGGTCGCCCAGTTCGTGCTGGGCGGCGACCTTGCGCAGCAGCCGGGCGACGGCGCGTTCCAGGTTCCGTACGCCCGCCTCGCGGGTGTACTCGCCGGCCAGCGCGCGCAGCGCGGACTCGTCGAGCGTCACCTCGTCCGCCTTCAGACCGGCCCGCTCCAGCTGGCGCGGGAGCAGGTGGTCGCGGGCGATGACGACCTTCTCGTCCTCGGTGTAGCCGTCGAGCCTGACCAGCTCCATGCGGTCGAGCAGGGCCTCCGGTACGGCTTCGAGGACGTTGGCCGTGGCGAGGAAGACGACGTCGCTCAGGTCGAGTTCCACCTCCAGGTAGTGGTCGCGGAAGGTGTGGTTCTGCGCCGGGTCGAGGACTTCGAGGAGGGCGGCGGCCGGGTCGCCCCGGAAGTCGGAGCCGACCTTGTCGATCTCGTCGAGCAGGACGACCGGGTTCATCGAACCGGCCTCCTTGATCGCGCGGACGATCCGGCCCGGCAGCGCGCCGACGTAGGTGCGCCGGTGGCCGCGGATCTCCGCCTCGTCCCGCACACCGCCGAGCGCGACGCGGACGAACCTGCGGCCCATGGCGTGCGCGACGGACTCGCCGAGCGAGGTCTTGCCCACGCCCGGCGGCCCCACCAGCGCCAGCACGGCACCGCCGCGCCGCCCGCCGACGACGCCGAGACCGCGGTCGGAGCGCCGCTTGCGGACCGCCAGGTACTCGATGATCCGTTCCTTCACGTCCTGGAGGCCCGCGTGCTCCGCGTCCAGGACCTGCTGGGCTCCGCGGATGTCGTAGGCGTCCTCGGTGCGCTCGGTCCACGGCAGTTCGAGGACCGTGTCGAGCCAGGTGCGGATCCAGGAGCCCTCGGGGCTCTGGTCGGAGGCGCGCTCCAGCTTGTCGACCTCCTTGAGCGCCGCCTCGCGGACGTGCTCGGGAAGGTCGGCGGCCTCGACGCGCGCCCGGTAGTCGTCGGACTCGTCCTCCGGGTCGCCGCCCAGCTCGGCCAGCTCCTTGCGTACGGCGTCGAGCTGGCGCCGCAGCAGGAATTCGCGCTGCTGCTTGTCGACGCCCTCCTGGACGTCCTTGGCGATGGACTCGGCGACGTCCTGTTCGGCGAGGTGTTCGCGGAGCCACTCGATGGCGAGCCTCAGCCGGGCGACCGGGTCCGCGGTCTCCAGGAGCCGTACCTTCTGGGCGGTGGTGAGGAAGGGCGAGTAGCCGGAGTTGTCGGCGAGCGCGGAGAGGTCCTCGATCTGCTGGATCCGGTCCACGACCTGCCAGGCGCCGCGCTTCCTCAGCCAGCTCGTGGCGAGCGCCTTGTACTCCTTGACCAGCTCCGCGGCGATTCCGGGAGCGGTGCCTCCCCGGCCGGGCTCGTACGAGGGCGAGGAAGGATCGGGGGCGGTCTCGTCGACCCGTGTCCCCTCCACCCAGAGCGCGGCACCCGGCCCGCTGGTCCCGGCCCCGATCCGCACCCGGCCCCGGCCGCGGATGAGCGCGCCCGGATCCCCGTCCGACAGCCGCCCCACCTGCTCGACCGTGCCGATGACACCGGTGCCGGTGTACGTCCCGTCGATCCGGGGCACCAGCAGCACCTCGGGCTTGCCGCCGCTCTCGCGGGCCGCGGCCTGAGCGGCCTCCACGGCGGCCCGCACATCGGCATCGGACAGCTCCAGAGGCACCACCATCCCGGGCAGCACGACCTCGTCGTCGAGCGGCAGCACGGGAAGGACGAGCGGAGTGACCGCGTTGGACTCGGTAGCCATGATCTCCCCTTCAGCAGTCAAGTTGAGCTATGCAGACTCAATGCTTCTGAGTCCGGCATTGTTCCGCGAGCCCTGTTCGCCGTGAGCGATCAGACGGAAGCCGTCCGCCACGGCCGCGCCGTCCGTCCGGGCCGCCGCTGGCACCGCGCTCGACAGCCGCCCTTCGCGACCTGAGAGGATCCCGGAACCACACGGATACGCAGGGGGAAGCATGGCTGTTCTGGTACTGGTCGGGATCCTGGCGCTCGCCGTCGGCGGATGCGTCTGCGTCGTGTGGGCCGCCCGTGGCGGACCGCGCTGGACCCGCGGCGTGGCACACGTGACGCTCGCCGCGGGCGAGCTGGTGCGCCGCTCCCAGAAGAACGGACACGGAGGCGGGGGCCGGGGCGGCGACGACGACGGCTGAGCGGCGGTCGGGACTCCGGATCGCGCCTCCCGCACGCTCGTCCCGACTGCCCCGTGACCGTGCGCCTTCCGCGCACTCAGCCCGGACTTCCGCCCCCGCGCCCGGCCCTGCGCAGGAGCGGCCGGCAGGCCACGCCCAGCAGCAGCGCCAGCGGGTGCCCCCAGTCGGCCAGGGGGTCGGCGAGCCGGAGGAGATCGTTCAGCAGTATCGCGCCGACCCCGCCGAGCACCAGCGCCCGCAGCCACGGCGTGAGCAGCCCGGCGAGTGCGCCGACGCTCGCCATCAGCCCGAAGCTGATGCCGTAGTCGAGCCGGTGCAGCGAGGACCTCGGCAGGTGTCCGGCCACCACGGACAGGCCGACCGGAATCTCCGTGGCGAGCGTCGCCACGACATGGCCGAGCAGGAACACCCCGGCGGTGCGCCACCCGCCGATGCGGCGTTCCAGGGCGGTCAGTACGAGGGCGAAGCCGAAGACGTACGGGGAGGCGAACCCGTCCACGACCCACAGGGCGCTGGCGCCCAGCACGAGCAGCGGGGTCCGGGCGAGGTGCGCGACGTCCGTGCTCGACGCGCTCAGCACCTCGTCGACGGTGCGCGGATCGGCGTACGTCATGAGGAGGGACGTGGCGGCCAGCACCAGCAGGTACCCGAAGGTGAAAGGGGTGCCGGTGGGGGTCGGCAGCAGGCACGCCCACCGGGCCCGGCTCGGCGCGGACGCGACGGCCGCCGACGAACCCGGGAAGGAGGAGGCAGTCATGGCCGCGGGGGCGGTGACGGCGGCACGGACGGGCACACGGTCCGCCGGTTCCTCGGTACGGCGCTGGCGCGGTATGCCGTCGCCCCGCGGCGCCGCTCCCCGCCCCTCTCCGCGGCCAGGCTCGTCGCCCCGTGCGCCGCGCCATTCTTCGTCCCGCGCGCCGCGTGCGGCCCTTCTCCGTTCCGCCCCCCGAGACGACGCCGGCAACGTCCCACCCTCCGCGATCGCCCCGTACCGTCATGGCCCGGCCGCGGACAGGCGTCGCGCCCGGCCCGGCCCGCGGACAACCGGAACACATCCCTCCGACCTGCCCGACAGTGCACGCTACCCCGGACCGGCACGGCGACACCCCGGACACGGGACCGGAGGCCGGTTGGCCGCGGACCGTGCCGACCGGCCAGGATGGCGGGGACCCCGTCCGTCCGCCATCGGAGATCCGTACCATGCCCGACAGCATCGGCCCCGACGCCCACGCCCCCGTCACGCTCGACCGCCGCGAAGGCCCGTACGGCGAGGTGGTACTGCGAGGACGTGGGGACGACTTCGAGATCATCGCCAACGGGTGCTTCCTCATGGACACCTCCGACGGGCGCTCCGAGCGGCTGCTGATCGACGCGGCGCTGGCCGCGCTGCCCGACGACCGCCCGGACCCGGCGGTGCTCATCGGCGGGCTCGGTGTCGGCTTCTCGCTCGTCCGGGCCGCCGCCGAACCCCGGTGGGGACGGATCGCCGTCGTCGAGCGGGAGCAGGCGATCGTGGACTGGCACCTGAAGGGTCCGCTGGCCCGGATCTCCGGCGCGGCGCTCGCCGATCCGCGCACCGAGATCCTTACGCGGGACCTCGTCGCATACCTGCGGACGGCTACGGACCGTTATGACGCGCTGTGCCTGGACATCGACAACGGGCCGGACTGGACGGTCACCGAGGACAACACGAGCCTGTACTCCCCCGCCGGTCTGGCGGACTGCCGGGAGCGGCTGACACCGGGCGGGGTTCTCGCGGTGTGGTCCGCCCAGCCGTCCGCCGACTTCGAACAGGCCCTGCGGAATGCCGGATTCAGCGGCGTACGTACGGAAGAGGTCCGCGTTGCCCGAGGTGTTCCCGACGTGGTGCATCTCGCGATCCGGACCGCCTGAGGAAGCCCACCGGCCCCGCTCGCCCCCGGACACCCGGGGGCCAAGCGTCACAAGGCCGACACTCCGCCACTCCGCCGCGCCTCGGCTGTTACACCCTGCGTAGCCGAGAACAGCCCGCTGCCCTTACGCTGCTGAACGGTGACGGGATCACCCATGAAATCCACAAGCAAAGACCGCGCGTCCGGGGGAATGGCCCCCCTGAGGACGGGCAGGGGCGGGGCGATGGAACAGACACACACCACCCACAACGGCGTCGCGGCCACCCCGGGCGCTCAGCGCCGGGTGCTGGTGGTCGAGGACGACGCCACGATCGTCGAAGCCATTTCCGCCCGGCTGCGGGCCGAGGGCTTTCTGGTGCAGACGGCACTCGACGGGCCCGCGGCCGTGGACGCGGCCGAGGCGTGGCAGCCCGATCTGATGGTCCTCGACATCATGCTCCCCGGCTTCGACGGCCTGGAGGTCTGCCGCCGGGTGCAGGCCCAGCGGCCGGTGCCGGTGCTGATGCTGACCGCCAGGGACGACGAGACCGACATGCTGGTCGGGCTGGGCGTCGGCGCCGACGACTACATGACCAAGCCGTTCTCGATGCGCGAGCTCGCGGCCCGGGTGCACGTCCTGCTGCGCCGGGTCGAGCGGGCGGCGCTGGCCGCGGTCACGCCGCGCAGCGGCATCCTGCGGCTGGGCGAGCTGGAGATCGACCACGCGCAGCGCCGGGTCCGGGTGCGCGCCGAGGACGTCCATCTCACGCCGACCGAGTTCGACCTGCTGGTCTGCCTGGCGAACACGCCGCGGGCCGTGCTCTCCCGCGAGCAGCTGCTGGCCGAGGTCTGGGACTGGGCGGACGCCTCCGGCACCCGTACCGTCGACAGCCACATCAAGGCGCTGCGCCGGAAGATCGGCGCGGAGCGGATCCGTACCGTGCACGGTGTCGGCTACGCGCTGGAGACCCCGGTCCCATGACCCGGCCCGGTTCGACCCGGTCCGGATCGGCCCGGCCCGGCACCTCCCGGCCCGGTTCCGGACTGCGCCCCTTCTCGATCAAGGCCAAGCTGGGCACGCTCGTGGTGGTCTCGGTGTTCATCACCACCGGGCTGCTGATGGTGGCGCTGCGGACCAGGACCGAGCTGCGGTTCATCACGGTGTTCTCGGTGATCGCGACCCTGTTGATCACGCAGTTCGTGGCGCACGGCCTGACGGCGCCGCTGGACGAGATGACGACCGTGGCCCGGTCGATCTCGCACGGCGACTACACCAGGCGGGTGAGCGGCGCCGACCGGCGCGACGAGCTCGGCGACCTGGCCCAGACGATCAACCGCATGGCGGACGACCTGGAGGCCGTGGACCGGCACCGCAAGGAGCTGGTGGCGAACGTGTCGCACGAGCTGCGCACGCCGATCGCGGCATTGCGGGCGGTGCTGGAGAACGTCGTGGACGGGGTGTCCTCGGCCGATCCGGAGACGATGCGGACGGCCCTGAAGCAGACCGAGCGGCTCGGCAGGCTGGTGGAGACACTGCTGGACCTGTCCCGGCTGGACAACGGGGTGGTGACGCTGAAGGCGAGCCGCTTCGAGGTGTGGCCGTACCTGTCGGGGGTGCTGAAGGAGGCGAACAGCTTCGCCGCCGCGCACCGCCGTCTGTCCTCCGGTTCGGGGAACCACAGCCGCAAGGACGTGGCCCTGGCGCTGGACGTGTCGCCGCCCGAGCTGACCGCGTACGCGGACACGGAACGGCTGCACCAGGTGGTGGCCAATCTGATCGACAACGCTGTCAAGCACAGCCCGCCGCACGGCCGGGTCCAGGTACTGGCCCGGCGCGGGGACGGGCCGGAGTCCCTGCACCTGGAGGTGCTGGACGAGGGACCGGGCATTCCGGAGTCGGAGCGGTACCGCGTCTTCGAGCGTTTCAACCGCGGCGAGGTGTCCTCCCCGCACGGTCCCGGCAGCGACGGCGGTACGGGGCTGGGCCTGGCGATCGCCCGCTGGGCGGTGGATCTGCACGGCGGACGCATCGGCGTGGCCGAATCCGCTCGCGGTTGCCGCATCCGCGTCACTCTTCCGGGGGTATCGCAACCGCGAGGTTGACATAGAGTTCGAACCGGAAGGGCACGTTCTGCGTGCTCGCTTTCAGGGGTACGGTCCAGGGGGGCCGTAGCCGCGGCCCCGCGTACCCGTAGTGCAGCGGAACCAGGCTTGTTTCCCGCCAATCCCTGTGCCGAAACCCGCCTTTCGATGTGACTTGCGCGACGAAGGGCGGCCCGGCCTGCATGGAACGGCCCGGGAGGCGTAGCCTTGATTTCCGCTGTCCATCACCTTGTGAAGCGGAAGAGGGCGGTTGCCGCCGTGTCGTCTCAGTCCCCCAGTAACTCGAGCATCTCGACCGATCAAGCCGCCCCGGGTACCGACCCGGCTGCCGCCTTCGGCCCCAACGAGTGGCTCGTCGACGAGATCTACCAGCAGTACCTCCAGGACCCGAATTCGGTCGATCGTGCCTGGTGGGACTTCTTCGCCGACTACAAGCCGGGGGCGTCCGGCACGGCGGACAAGCCCGTTCCCGGCACCCCGGCCGCCGCCGCACCGGCCGCCGCATCCCAGGCCGCCCCGGCCCCGGCTCCCGCCGCGAAGGCTCCGGCGGCCCCCGCGCCCGCGGCCCCGGCCCCCGCGCAGGCCGCCCCGGCCGCGCCCGCCGCACCGGCGAAGCCCGCCCCGGCCCCTGCCGCCCCGGCCCCCGCCGCGAAGGCCCCGGCCCCGGCCAAGCCCGCCGCCGCGCCGGCCACCGAGGCCGCCGAGGGCCCGGAGTACGTGACGCTGCGCGGTCCGTCGGCCGCCGTCGCGAAGAACATGAACGCCTCGCTGGAGCTGCCGACGGCCACGTCCGTGCGCGCGGTCCCGGTGAAGCTGCTGTTCGACAACCGCATCGTCATCAACAACCACCTCAAGCGCGCCCGGGGCGGGAAGATCTCCTTCACGCACCTGATCGGCTACGCGATGGTGCAGGCCCTCAAGGCCATGCCGTCGATGAACCACTCCTTCACGGTGAAGGACGGCAAGCCGACCCTGGTCAAGCCGGAGCACGTCAACCTCGGTCTGGCCATCGACCTGGTCAAGCCGAACGGCGACCGCCAACTGGTCGTCGCGGCCATCAAGAAGGCCGAGACGCTCAACTTCTTCGAGTTCTGGCAGGCGTACGAGGACATCGTCCGCCGCGCCCGCAGCGGCAAGCTCGGCATGGACGACTTCACCGGCGTCACCGCCTCGCTGACCAACCCCGGCGGCATCGGCACCGTCCACTCGGTGCCCCGCCTGATGCCCGGACAGGGCCTCATCATGGGCGTCGGCGCCATGGAGTACCCCGCCGAGTTCCAGGGCACCTCCCAGGACACCCTGAACAAGCTGGGCATCTCCAAGGTCATGACCCTGACCTCGACGTACGACCACCGCGTCATCCAGGGCGCCGCGTCCGGCGAGTTCCTGCGCATCGTCTCCCAACTGCTGCTCGGGGAGAACGACTTCTACGACGAGATCTTCAAGTCACTGCGCATCCCCTACGAGCCGGTCCGCTGGCTCAAGGACATCGACGCCTCGCACGACAACGACGTGACCAAGGCGGCGCGGGTCTTCGAGCTGATCCACTCCTACCGGGTCCGCGGCCACGTCATGGCCGACACCGACCCGCTGGAGTACCGCCAGCGCAAGCACCCCGACCTGGACATCACCGAGCACGGCCTCACCCTGTGGGACCTGGAGCGGGACTTCGCGGTCGGCGGTTTCGCCGGCAAGTCGCTGATGAAGCTCCGCGACATCCTCGGTGTGCTGCGCGAGTCGTACTGCCGCACCACCGGCATCGAGTTCATGCACATCCAGGACCCGAAGCAGCGCAAGTGGATCCAGGACCGGGTCGAGCGCACGAGCACCCCGCAGCCGGAGCGCGAGGAGCAGCTGCGCATCCTGCGCCGGCTGAACGCCGCCGAGGCCTTCGAGACGTTCCTGCAGACCAAGTACGTCGGCCAGAAGCGGTTCTCGCTGGAGGGCGGCGAGTCCGTCATCCCGCTGCTCGACGCGGTCATCGACTCCGCCGCCGAGGCCCGCCTCGACGAGGTCGTCATCGGCATGGCCCACCGCGGCCGGCTGAACGTGCTGGCGAACATCGTCGGCAAGTCGTACGCGCAGATCTTCCGCGAGTTCGAGGGCAACCTCGACCCCCGGTCGATGCACGGCTCCGGCGACGTGAAGTACCACCTGGGCGCCGAGGGCACCTTCACCGGCCTGGACGGCGAGCAGATCAAGGTCTCGCTGGCCGCCAACCCCTCGCACCTGGAGGCGGTGGACCCGGTCCTGGAGGGCATCGTCCGCGCCAAGCAGGACGTCATCAACAAGGGCGGCACGGACTTCACGGTCCTGCCCATCGCGCTCCACGGCGACGCGGCCTTCGCGGGCCAGGGCGTCGTCGCCGAGACGCTCAACATGTCGCAGCTGCGCGGCTACCGCACCGGCGGCACCGTGCACGTGGTGATCAACAACCAGGTCGGCTTCACCGCCGCCCCGGAGTCCTCGCGCTCCTCGATGTACGCCACGGACGTGGCCCGCATGATCGAGGCGCCGATCATCCACGTCAACGGCGACGACCCCGAGGCCGTGGTCCGGGTCGCCCGGCTGGCCTTCGAGTTCCGGCAGGCGTTCAACAAGGACGTCGTCATCGACCTCATCTGCTACCGCCGCCGCGGTCACAACGAGGGCGACAACCCGGAGTTCACCAACCCGCAGATGTACACCCTGATCGACAAGAAGCGCTCGGTGCGCAAGCTCTACACCGAGTCCCTCATCGGTCGCGGCGACATCACCCTGGAAGAGGCCGAGCAGGCGCTCCAGGACTTCCAGGGCCAGCTGGAGAAGGTCTTCGCGGAGGTCCGCGAGGCCACCTCGCTCCCGGCCCCGGCGCACACCACCGAGGCCCAGCCGGAGTTCCCGGTCGCCGTGAACACCGCGGTCTCCTCGGAGGTCGTGAAGGTCATCGCGGAGTCCCAGGTCAACATCCCCGAGCGGATCACCGTCCACCCGCGTCTGCTCCCGCAGATGCAGCGCCGCGCCGCCTCGGTGGAGAGCGGCACGATCGACTGGGGCATGGGCGAGACCCTGGCCATCGGTTCGCTGCTGATGGAGGGCACCCCGGTCCGGCTCGCCGGCCAGGACTCCCGCCGCGGCACCTTCGGCCAGCGTCACGCGGTCCTCGTCGACCAGGTGACCGGCGAGGACTACACCCCGCTGCTCTACCTCTCCGACGACCAGGCCCGCTACAACGTCTACGACTCGCTGCTCAGCGAGTACGCGGCGATGGGCTTCGAGTACGGCTACTCGCTGACCCGCCCGGAGTCGCTGGTCATCTGGGAGGCCCAGTTCGGTGACTTCGCCAACGGCGCCCAGACCGTCGTCGACGAGTTCATCTCCTCGGCCGAGCAGAAGTGGGGCCAGACCTCCGGCGTCACGCTGCTGCTGCCGCACGGCTACGAGGGCCAGGGCCCGGACCACTCGTCCGCCCGCCCGGAGCGCTTCCTCCAGCTGTGCGCGCAGAACAACATGACGGTCGCCATGCCGACCCTGCCGTCGAACTACTTCCACCTCCTGCGGTGGCAGGCGCACAACCCGCACCACAAGCCGCTGGTCGTCTTCACCCCGAAGTCGATGCTCCGCCTCAAGGCGGCCGCGTCGAAGGCGGAGGAGTTCACCACCGGCGGCTTCCGCCCGGTGATCGGCGACGACACGGTGAAGCCGGAGGACGTCCGCAAGGTCGTCTTCTGCGCCGGCAAGGTCTACTACGACCTGGAGGCCGAGCGCGCGAAGCGCGGCGCCACGGATGTCGCGTTCATCCGTCTGGAGCGCCTGTACCCGCTGCCGGGTGCCGAGCTCCAGGCCGAGATCGCCAAGTACCCGAACGCCGAGAAGTACCTCTGGACACAGGAGGAGCCGGCCAACCAGGGTGCCTGGCCGTTCATCGCCCTGAACCTGATCGACCACCTGGACCTGGCCGTCGGTGCCGACGTCCCGCACGGTGAGCGCCTGCGCCGCATCTCGCGGCCGCACAGCTCCTCCCCGGCGGTCGGCTCGGCCAAGCGCCACCAGGCCGAGCAGGCGCAGCTGATCGCCGAGGTCTTCGAGGCCTGACCGGCAGAAGCACGCACGGGGGCCCGGTCCCGCGAGTCGATCGCGGGGCCGGGCCCCCGGCGTGTGCGGGCTCTCGGCGGGTACGCGGACGAGCCCGGTGCCGCACCGGCGCGCGGTTCAGATCATCTGGGGTTCGAAGTCCCAGTACGGGCGGTTGCGGGAGCGGGCCGAGACCGTGTGGACGTGCTGGGGGCCCAGGGTGGTCTCCAGGTCTCCCAGCGCCTCCGTCTCGATCTTGTCCGCCCGCTGCCGTTCCCGCAGGCCGCGCAGGTCCGCGGCGTGGGCGATCCGGGCGGACAGGGTCAGCGGATGCGTCCGGCCGAGGACCTCGACGGCCCGGGCGACGACCGTTTCCGTGAGGGCGGCGGCGGACTCCGGGTCCCCCACCAGATTGCGCAGCGCCGAGGCGTTGATCGCGCAGCCCAGTGTCCAGGGGTGGTTCTCCCCCACGGCCCGGGTCATGCCGGCGAGCGCCTCCTCCAGGAGCGCGTGCGCGTGGTCCCGCTCGCCCACGTTGCGCAGGATCAGCGCGTGGTTGGCCCGGGTCCCCGCCACGTAGGGGTGCTGGTCGCCGAGCATGGCCACGTATCCGGTGACGACCCGTGCGCTTATGGCCCTGGCCTGGTCGATGTCGGCGTGCTCGCGGGCGAAGAAGCTCTGGCCGGCCGCGAACATCATCGTCAGCGGGTCGTTCTCGCCCAGGACGCGTTCGGCCCGTTCCAGCACCCGGGTGAAGAGTTCACCGGCCCTGCCGCGGTCTCCCGAACGGTACTGGCTGAGCGCGAGGTTGTGTTCGGCGCGCAGGGTCTGCGGGTTGTCGGCCCCCATGACCAGCCGGTGCACCCGGACGCTCTGGTTCTGGAGCGACAGGGCTTCGCCGTACCGGCCGAGCAGCCGCAGGTCGGTGGCGTAGTTGATCTCCGAGTAGAGCGTCCAGCTGTGGCGCGGGCGCAGCAGCCGGCGCCGGGCGTCCAGGGTCTGCCGGTTGAGCTCCAGCGACTCCTCGTACCGGCCGAGCAGGCGCAGCGATACGGCCAGGTTGTTCTGCGCGTTGAGGGTGCGCGAGTCCTGGTCGCCCAGGAGTTCGCGGTAGGCGCCGAGGATCCAGCCGGAGATCTCCATGGCCTCGTCGTACCGTCCCAGTCCGCGCAGGTCGGCGGCGAGCCCCCCGGCGGCCCGGAGGTGTTCCAGGTCCCGGGGGCCGCGTTCGGCGCGCAGGTGGTCGACCGCGGCCCGCTCGATGGCCTCCGTCTCGGCGTACTCTCCGACGGCCCGCAACAGGTTGGCGTAGTGGTACCGGAGGTCCCAGAGCCTGGGATGGTCCTCGCCGAGGAGTTCCCGCCAGGTCTCCATGGCGCGTGCGCCGAGCTTGATCCCGGCCCGGTACTCCCCGGAGAGGTACATGTAGCGCAGGCAGTTGAGCACCAGGGTCTGCACCGAGGAGTCGGTGCTCCTGAGCACGTCGGCCCACTTCAGGTGCGGGGTGATCTCGGCGTAGGCGGGCCACAGCCGGGTGTCGGTGGGGCGGCCGGGGTCGGCTGCGGCGAGGGCCCGGCGGACCACGTCGATGAACTCCCGGCGGTCGCTCTCCGGCATGTCCTTGCCGATGATCTGGTGGACCATGCGGTGCATGTAGAGGGCTTCGCCGGACGACGCCTCCTCACCGGCCGTCTCGTGGGACTCCAGGCGGACCACGGAGTACTGGCGGAGCTGGGCGATCGCCCTGTTCCACAGCAGCGGGTCGTTCATCAGTCCGGAGATCTGTTCCGGCAGTTCGCCGGGCGGCATCTCCCTCAGCAGCCGTACGGGGATGGAGCCCGGCGCGAAGAAGCTGCACAGGCGCAGCAGGTCGACGGACTCCGGGACGGTGTCCCTGAGCTTGTTCAGCAGTATTGACCAGGCGGTCTGGAAGGCGAGTGGAAAGTCCGCGGAGACCTTGACGACGTCCTGGTCGATGCCGCCTTCGAGGAGTCCGATGTACTCCTCCACCGACATGTCGGAGTCGTTGAGCCAGCCGGCGGTCTGGTCGAGGAGGAGCGGCAGGTCCTCCAGTGCCTCGGCGAGCTGGCCGGCCTCGGACTGGGTCAGCCGCGGGGCGCGTCGGCGGATGAAGGCGACCGACTCGTCGCGGGCGTAGACCGGGACCCCGATCAGGTTGCTGTTGTGCTCGCGCCACTCCCGGTTGCGGGAGGTGATCAGGACGTGGCCGGGGCCGGTCGGCACCAGGTCCCAGATGTGTTCGGGTTCGTCGGCGCCGTCCAGGACGAGGAGCCAGTGGGAGTGCGGTTCGCCGCGGCGCAGGGCGTCGCGTACCGCGCGCAGCCGTTCGCCGTACTCGGCGCCCGTGGACAGGCCCAGTTCGGGGGCGAGTTCGGCGAGTTTCTGGCGGTAGAGGGCGCGGCGGTCGGCGGGCACCCACCAGACGGCGTCGTACTCGGAACTGAAGCGGTAGACGTACTCGGCGGCCAGTTGGGTCTTGCCGACGCCCGGCATCCCGTGCAGGGCCACGACCCCGGCGCCGGGCCCGGCGTCCTGGAGGGTCTGGTACGTCCTGCTGAGGAGTTCGTCGCGGCCGGTGAACCGGGTGTTGCGCCGCGGCACCCCGCCCCACACCTCCGGGGTGTCCGCCGGATACCGCGGCCCGGGCCTGGCCTCGACCGCGTCCGGCAGCGGGTCGGTGGGCCGTCCCAGGCGTACGAGGAGCCGTCGTTCGGCCTCGTCGGCGCCGACGTTGGTCAGATCGGCCGCTGCGAAGACGGACGTGGCGCCGGGCAGCGCGGACGTGGTCACGCGCACGGCGGCGAAGCGGTCGGGGTCCGGCGCGACGACCTCGCGCAGGGCCCTGTTCCACTCCGCGGTGCTGCGGGGGCCCAGCTGGAAGTACCAGTCGCTGAGGATCAGCAGGACGTCGCCGCGCGACAGCGTCAGATCCCGCAGCGACTCCTCCAGCGCCGCCTCCACCGGGGGGTCCCAGCGCTGTTGGACGACGATGACGCCACGCCGCTCCAGACGGTCCGCGATCCACGCCGCCCAGGCGCGGTTGAAACCGGCGAAACTGATGGTGACGGTCTGCGCGCCGATCGCCCCAACTCCATTACCCGTTGCGGGCATTCAACCATCTCCCTGCCTCGGTACAGGACCTGTCAACATACACCGGGGCCAGAGCGCCCCGGCCGGAATTCACGGTGACTCCCGCGGATGACGCGGGCCGTTCCTCTGCTGCCATATCACCTTGGCGGTGGCCACGTACGCCTGCGCGCGCGCCGAATGACCCGCGGGGGGCGGACAATCGTCCAGTCGGTGGTAGAGCGCGATCATCTCGTCGACGAGCACCCGGCCCTCACGGGTCAGCGCCGCCGATCCGGCCAGCACCGGCAGTACGGCTCCGACCTGTTCGCGGCAGCGGGCGTGTTCGGTCCAGGCGAGGTCCCGGTGGGTGACACGGCGGGCCCGGAGCGCGAGCCGCTGCCAGTGGTCGGCGAGCGCGAGGTGCGAGTAGGCGCCCTGGAGGAGGCCGTCGAAGGGCCTGGGATCGGGGCGCCAGGGGGCGAAGTGGCGCGGTGTCGCATCCTCGTGGTGCAGCGGTGCGAACGCGGCGAGCGCGGACAGTTTGGTGTGCTGGAGTTCGTGGACGAGCGTGGCGGCGAACCGGGCGGGGTCGGCCGGTCTGCTGCTGAGGACCGCCCCGAACGCCTCGCGGCGGGTGGCGCTGCAGTGTGCCGCGCTCCCGCCCGCGGGCCCGGAGCCGGGCGGCCGGCCGAGCGGCACCAGACAGCGCAGCAGCACGGCCGTCTCGGTCAGCCGGTGTTCGCCGCCCATGCGGAGCAGGGACGGCACCCGCGACCAGGACTCGGCCCATGCCTTGCGCTCGTGGTCGTCGAGGTGGGGCGCGGCGCGCAGCCCGTGGTGCCGGAGCCCGCTGTCGTCGGTGCGGTACGGGTCGACGTCGTCCAGGGGCACGGGAGCGGCGCCGGGCCGTACGGGAGGCAGGGCGAGCACCGGGAGCCAGCGCGGGTCGGCCGCGCCGGTCGTCGCGTCGTGGTGCACATGGACGGTGAGGGGCGCGCTCCAGGAGATGTGACGGCACGTCAGTTCGTCCTGCGCGAAGTCGAGTTCGACTAGGCCGGACGGGGTGCGCAGGGCACCCAGGGTGGGCAGCGACAGGAGTCCGTCGTGGGCGGTGAGCCGGGTCGTGAACGCGGTTGCGGAACGGATCGCGGCCGCGGCGGCCAGGGCGCTCAAGTGGTCGAGGTCGGCCCGGAGCCCGGCGCCGGCGACGTCGGTCGCGGGGGCGGAGAGGCCGCGCAGGCAGCGTTGTGCCCAGGGGCCGGTGAGGGGGTGGAGCAGGACGGCCCGCACGGCGTTCCGGTCGGCGCGTTCCGCCGTCTCCAGCAGCGCCCAGTCCCGCCGCAGCCGGTCGAGGGCCCGGGGCGGGCAGAGCGCGGCGGGGGCGTCCTCGGCCGCGTCGAGCAGGGCACGCACGAGGAACAGCCGGCGGGTGTCCTGGTCGCGTGCGAGGGCGTGGAGAGTACCGGGGTCGCCTTCCGTACGGCCGAGCCGACGCAAGGCGTGGTCCGGGAGTGGGGGGCTCATCGGTGTGCTCCTGCGGTCGCTTCGGACAGCCGGTCCGCGATGTGGCGCACCAGCCGTTCGAGATCGGCACAGTAGACGGACGGGTTGGCGAAGCCGTTGTCCGCCCGGTAGCGGTGTGCGTAGTGGCCGCCGCCGCAGACGGTCAGCAGCGGGCAGGCGCGGCAGGCAGGGGCGAGCGCCTCGGCGCCCGCCTGCCGAGCGACGACACCGGGGTGGCGCAGGGCGTCGTCGAAGGTGTGGCGGAAGACGTCGAGACCGGTGGCGGCGGCGGTGTCGTAGGCCGACTTGAGGGAGTCGACCTGCTCGATCGTCCCGTCGGTCTCGACCACGATCGCGTCGACGGGGTCGAGACCGAGGGACTCGGTGGCGGCGGGCAGGCCCAGCAGCAGGGCCACGCACTCCTCGAACAGCCGGACCCTGGTCTCGCGCCGCCCGGCCCGCCACCAGCGGTCGAAGACGGTGGCGAGCCAGTCGCCGTACGGGGTCGGCCGGTTCGGGCCGGGGCCGGGGACGGTGCGGGGCGTTTTGGTGGCGGGCAGGCCCGGTGGGGGGTTCGTCCAGTTGCCGTGCGGCAGCAGCAGGTCCAGGGACGGCGGGCGCAGGGACAGCAGCGACTCGTACGTCTCGACCGGATCGGTGCGGGGGTCGACGACGGTGAGGATGCCCGCGTACGCGTCGGGGTGGCGGTCGGCGAGGAGCCTGGCGCCGCGTGACGCGGCGGGCCAGGAGGGGCGTCCGGCGTGGTCGACGCGCAGGGTGTTGTGGGCGGCCAGGCCTCCGTCGAGGCTGACGCCGACGCTGATGCCGTGCCGGGCGAGCACGCTCACGCGGGCGTCGGTGAGCAGTGTCGCGTTGGTCTGCACGGTGGCGTGCACGGAACAGTCCGCCGGGGTGAGCTCACGGACGTGGTCGGCGAGGGCGGCGAGGCGGCCCGCACCCGCGAGGAGCGGCTCGCCGCCGTGCAGGACGAGTGCGATGTCGCGCAGTGCGTGGGCCGCCGCGTGTTCGGCGATCCGGTCGGCGGTGCGGTCCAGTACGGCGGCCGGGGCGACGGCCGGGCGGGCGCGCCAAGTCCGGTCGGGGCCCTCGTAGAGGTAGCAGTAGCGGCAGGCCAGGTTGCACCGGCCGTGCACCTTGACGATGAACTGCCGGAACGGGAAGGGTCCCCGGCCCGCCGCGGCGGTGTCCGCGCACCGGGAGGAGCACCGCGTCACCTGTCGAGACACGTCGGCACCCCCGTGCTGCGTGGCGCGGGGCCCGCCCCCGCTGCCGACCCGGGAGGGGTCTGCCCGGCCCGCCGCGCGGGCAGACCCGGTCCGGGCCACGACGTCCCGTCCGGCCGGGTCCCGGGCCGGATCCGTACGGCCGGTGCCCCGGCCCGCGGGGCCCGGCGGCCGGACGTCTCAGAACGCGCTGGTGAATCCCCAGAGCGTCTCCCGTGGCTGCCCGGCTCGTCCGCGCAGATCCGCGACCACCTCGCGGAGCACGGGGTGGTCCAGCGTCCGCAGCGTCTCCAGATCGAGCTCCAGCAGCTCGGGCAGCGCGCCCGGACCACCGGGCACCTCGTCGGATGCCGTGTCGGACGCGCCGTCGGCCGGTGCGTCCGGCGCTCCGACGCCGGGCCGGCCGTTTCCCGTCGGCTCGTTCATCATGCCTCCCCGTGTCCCCGTGGTTCCCTGTGTTCCCGTGGTTCCCCGTGCCGGTCCGGTGGTCCCGGTGTCCTGCCGGTGGTTCCCCGTGTTCCCGCCGCACGTGCCCTCGCGACGGACCCGCGGGGATCCGCTCGTCGTCGAGCGCGTCCCGTCGGGTCCGTGTCCCTGACATCGGTGCGTGTGACCGCGTCGCGGCGGTGTCCGTCCGCCTCGGCCGTCACCGCGGTGGCCACCCGCCGTCGTACCCCGTTCGTGCCGTCGGCGCCGGTGCGGGACGAGTGCCCGCACGGGCTGCTTCTGTACCGATGCCCCGCACGGACCGGCCTACGCCTTCCTGGGCGGACCGGCGACCGGCGTCCGTCGTACGCCGGTCGCAGACGGCGCGAAGAACGGTGGCCGGAGAGCGGCCGTCGCGGCGGGCGGCTGCGTCGGCGTTCCGGCGCGGCGGGCAGCTGCGTCGGCGTTCCGGCGCGGCGGGCAGCTGTGTCGGCGTTCCGGCGTGGCCGGGGCCGGGGTCAGCGCTCCAGCTCCGCCAGCCGTGCCGCCGTCTCCTCGCCCGCGGCGCCGCCGCCGTCCGGCAGTCCGCGCCATTCCCGGCGGGCCGACCGGTAGGCCTCGCGGGCGGCCCTGGGCCGGCCGGCCCTCTCGTACGTCGTACCCCGCCAGTGGTGGGCCGTGGCGCACCACTCGACTGCCTGACGCCGCTGTTGCGGGTGGACCGACTCCTCCGCCGCAGTGCCGGCCGCTTCGGCCGCGCCCCGGAACGCCTCGGCCGCCTCGTCGAGCCGGGTGGGGCGCCCCAGCACCCGGGCGGCGTCGAGGTGGGCCAGGCCCAGTTCCAGCCAGCACTCCGCCGCCGACAGCGTTTCGGTCGCCTCCCTGGCGGCGAGCCCGAAGAGGTGCTCGGCCTCCCGCAGATCGACCCGGTCCTCGGTGGCGCGGTGCCGCAGCATCAGCGCACGGCCCAGCATCAGCAGCCGCTCGGCCTGGCGCGCGTCCCCCGCCGCCGTCTCCGTACGGCAGTCCCGCAGCACCCTCACCGCCGCCCCGATGTGCGCGCGCCCGTCCGGCAGCCGGGCCCGGCGCAGCAGGGTTCCTCCCCACTCGGCGAGCAGATCGGCGTGGGCCTGCGAGTCGCGCGGCACACCGCGCGCGGCACGGGCGAACCGGTCGGCCGCCTCGACGAGTTCGTCCGGGTCCCCGGTGTGCTCGTACCGCGCGACGTGCACCCGGGCGGCCCGGGTGAGCAGCGAGGCCCGCAGCCGCTGCTCCCGCGCGGTCTCCAGGGCCTGCTCGACCAGCGTCGCCGCCTCGTCCGGCTCCGCGCCGGAGCCGAGCAGGGCGTCCACCAGGTCCAGCACGATGCGCGTCCCGGTGCCCAGGGTGTGCCGGCCGCCGCCCTGCCCGAACGCCGTGCGCAGGGAGCGGGCCGCCTGGGCGGCGTAGACCCGGGACTGTTCGGTGTCGACGGTGGCCCCGGAGAGTTTGAGCAGCGCACGGCCGTGTGCCAGCGGCAGGGCGGCGGGCCGGTTCTCCTGGTCGGGCCAGGCGTCGGCGAAGGCCTCCAGCATGCCGCACGCGGCCTGGAGCGAGGAGGCGTCACCGTCGAGCCGCCACTGCGACTCCAGGGCCCGGACCCGTTCCAGCGTGAGCCGGAGGGCCTCGGCCGGTTCCAGTCCCGGGGCCGAGCAGGCGGCCGTGTACTCCCGGTCGGCGCGGCGCAGCAGTTCCAGGGCGCCTCGCCGGTCACCGCGCGCCCTCCGGTCGTCGGCTGCGACGTGCAACACCTTGGCCAGAGCCGCCCGTTCGTGTACGGCGCCGGGGTGCGCGGCGGCCCGTTCGGCGGCGTACTCCGCCTCGCGGAGCAGCTCCGCGTCGCCCTGGACCTCCCACAGGCGCAGGAGGCAGCGCGAGTACTCCGCCCACAGCGCCGGGTCGGCGCCCGGCCGGCTCTCGCGCTCGGTGGCACCGCGCAGCAGCTGCACGGCGTCGATCAGGTACTGGACCATGCCGTCCGAATCGAAGTGCCGCAGCAGGACGCGGGCGCTCTCCACGGCCGCGTTCGGTGTCCGCGGGACGGTATCGGGCCGGTTCCGGTCGGTGTCGACGGCGAACTGCTCGGGCAGCGGCATGAATCGCTCCAGTACGCGGACCGCGACCTCGGCGAAGGGGTGGGGCACGCGTGGCCCGCCGCGCCCGCCGTGCTCGTCCCCTTCCTCGATCCCGTCCTCCGGTCCGGTCCGGCCCCCGGTTCCGTGTCCGGGCGGTCCGGGGGTGCGGGTGAGCCGCACCGGCCCGTTCCTGCCCTCGCCGAGCTGGGCGAAGGCCAGCGCGGGGAAGTTCGGCCCGCCCCTGCCGAACCGCTGCTCGATGTACTGCGAGCAGTGCTTGAGCACGAGCAGCGCCTCGTCCCGGCCGAGCGGGCCGAGCAGCGACTCGCGGACGCCGGGCGCGAACTCGTACCACTGGCCGGCGGCCTCTCCGTCCGTCCCGGCGGCGTCTCCGGTCCTCACCCGTGAGAGCAGTCCGCTCAGCAGGACCTCGGCCAGTTCCGAGGGACCGGAGTTCGGCAGCATGGTGCGCTGCACCAGTTGCATCACCGGCAGATACAGCGGGGCGGCCGCGAGGTACACGGCGAGCTGTCCGGCGGCCGGGGAGGCCGTCGAGCGGAAGCGGCTGACCAGCTGGAGCGAGGACAGGGCGTCGCCGGGGCGCTGCACGGCCGCCGGGGGCTGGTCGGCCCGCACCCAGCCGACGGCGCCGGACACCTGCCCCGCGCCGGTGCCCGAGAGCAGCTTCGCCCAGGCCGCCAACGCCCCTTCCACGGGCGGGAGCACGGGTACGGGAAGTGCGCCGGGGTGCACGGCAGGGCCCGCCCCGGCATGCTCCGTGACCTTGAGGACGGTGGTTCCGGCCGGCCCGTCGCCCCGGGACAGGGAGCCGTAGGTCACCGGCAGCCGGGTGCGGTTCCACATCCGCTGCGGCAGGGGCTGGAGCACGGCCGTCGGCGCCTGGCCGGCCAGGTGGTGCAGCAGCCGGTGGGCCCGTCCGCCGCGCCAGAGCGGGCCGGCGCAGTCGCTGACCACGAGGGTGACGCGACGGCCGGTGGGGTCGCTCAGCCGGTCCGCGGAGCTCAGCGGCGCCGCGGCCGGGTCCGGGCTGCGGCTCACCACGGCGGCCCCGTCCGGCCCCTGGTGCAGATAGCGCGTCCAGACGTCCCTGAAAGCACCCAACTGACCGAACAGATCCTGGAGTTCACCGAACAGCCGGTCCCACACCAGCATCGAGGACGAGGCGTCCATGACGCACTGGAGCAGCGACTCGCCCCGGGACGCGCCGCGGAAGACCGGGATGATCAGCCCTCCGGCCCGGGCACTGCGTTCGACGGTCTCCGCCTCGTCGAGGAAGTGACGCATCGGGGGCGCGGCGGGGCGGTAGCGCTGCAACGGCCTCAATGCCCGCTGGAGTTCGAGCGGCGCGGGAAGGGCGGGGGCTGCGGGAACGCCGAGGGCGAGCGTTCTCGTCCGGCCACCGGGGGCGGTAGCGGTTCCGCGTCCGGGCGGACGGTCGCCGTCGCGGCCCGGGGCGCGGGAGGCCGCGCGGGGCACGGGGTGGAGCGGAACCCGGCGGTCCGCGTCCCCGGGGTAGCGCCGGTCCGCATCCCCGTCGCCGTCCGGCGGGAGGCCGGCCTCGTGGCCCTCCGGTACGGCCGGGCCGGGGCGTCGCTCCGGCCGGTCCGCCCGGTCCGGGCCGACGGGCGGCGGCGGTACGGCCGCGCGGTCGCCCTCGACGCCGTCGTCCTCGTCCGGCGCGTCGGGGTGGCGGGTCCAGCGGGCCAGCCAGAGGGCGTCGCAGAGCTGCTCGGCGTCGGGGTCGAGCCCGGCACCGCGCAGCCGGGCGACGAACGCGGACAGCAGCCCGCCGTCGCCCGTGGACGCACCGTCTTCCGGCGGCGCACCACCGCCGCCCGCCGGCGCGCCGTCGAACCGTGCCGCACCGTCCGGCCGTGCCTCGTCACCGGACGACGACACGTCCTGCGGCTGGCGCGCGTCGCCCGGCCGCGGCACGCCGTCCGGCCGGTGCATGCCGTCCGGCCGCGACGGCGCGCCACAGGCCTCCGTCGCGTCCTCGAAGCCCACCGGGTCCCGGGGGCCGTCGTCGGGGCGGCGTCCCCCGCTCTCAGGTCCGTGCCGCGCCCCGCCACCGGACATCGGCATCACCTCGGCCGGTCGAGTCGCTGGATGAGCAGGTCGGCGAGGCGGTCCCGGCCCGCGGGCGCCGCCGCGTCGGTGAGGTAGATCGCGTTCAACAGCTGGTCCGTGGCCAGGAGTTCGCTGCGGGAGCGCTCCAGGAAGTGGGCGATGAGATCGTCCCCGGCGCGCGCCGCCTCGTCGCCGAGATGGGCGCGTACGAAGGTGGCGAGACGCTGGTGGTCGGGGCGTCCCAGCTCCAGATGGACGCAGCGACGCATCAGGGGTGCCGGGAAGTCCCGCTCGCCGTTGCTGGTGAGGACCACGAACGGGAAGGCCCGGCACTGGACCCGGCCGCCCTTCACCCTCACCTTGTTCCCGTCGTCGTCGAGGACCTCCGCCTGGCCGTCGGGCAACCGGTCCACGATCCGTTCCAGCTCCGGAATGCCGAACTCGCCCTCCTCCAACACGTTGAGCAGGTCGTTCGGCAGGTCGATGTCGCTCTTGTCGAGCTCGTCGATGAGCACGACCCGCGGTCGGTCCGAGGGCATGAGCGCGGTTCCGAGCGGGCCGAGCCGGATGTAGCTGCCGACGTCCTCCACGGCCCCGGCACCGGATGCCCCGGCCCCCGCGCCGTGCGCGGCGATCTGCACGTCCTGGAGCCGGGCGATCGCGTCGTAGCGGTACAGCCCGTCCTGGAGCGTCGAGCGGCTGACGATGGGCCAGCGCAGCACCCGGCCCAGCCCCAGCTCATGGGCGACGGAGTGGGCGAGGGTGCTCTTCCCGGCGCCGGGACTCCCGGTCACCAGCAGCGGGCGGCGCAGATAGAGCGCCGCGTTGATCATCTCCAGCTCCTCGGCGCCGGGCCGGTGGAGCTCGGCGATGTGCCGGTGGCCGCCCAGACGGCGGTCCGCTGACCCGTCCGATCCGGCCGGACCGTCGGCGTTCTCTCCGTCGCTCCCGTCCCGCCCGTCGGCGGCCGGGGCGCCGCGGCTCGCGAAGTCCCGCCAGGGCGGCGGGGGCGGCAACCGGTCGATGCCCTCGTGCGGTTCGCCGGCCCCTCGGTAGATGAGCCACTCGCTGGGTTCACTCATAGCGTGTTCCTCGTCGTCACTCGTCCGCCAGGGGCAGCTGTCGAACGTGCTTCACGGTAGCGATCCGGGCCACACCCCGTAAGGGGCTGGGCCGCTTCCGTCATGCCCCCGAAGGGTGGGCCGGCCATCACGGCGCCTCGAAGTAGAGTTCGTCGCCCGGCAGTTGGTGCCGCGGGTCGTCGTAGAGCAGGGCGACCCCGTCCGACCAGTACGCCTCCGTGCGCCCCGCGTGCACCCCTCTCCTCAACTCGTGCATCGCCTTCGGAAGACGATCGGCCGTACGGGCCTCGGCGACGGCGTCGGCGGCGCGCCGGTGGAAGTCGGTGCAGACCGCGGTCCGTTCGTCCGGCCGGCGCCGCCGCCACAGGGCCAGCCCGTACCCCGCGTCGAGCAGCCGTCCCAGGCCGGTCGTGCTCTCCGGTCCGGGTCGGTCGCCGTATCTGCACAGCACCGGAACGGTCTCGTAGGCCAGTTGGCGCATCTGGGCCACCACCGGTACGGGCATCCGCATCCCGTCCTCGCAGTCGACGACGGCGGCGCGCATCGGGGCGGTCATGGCGCGGTTCCAGCGGGCCTCGCGCTCGGCCGGTCCGCCGTCGGTCCCCGCCGTGCCGCCACCGGTGCCCGCCGCGCCCCGGTCGAGGGGGCGGACGACCACCGGACGGAGCACTCCGAGCGGCCTCCCGTCGGGCCGCGTCCGCCATTCGTCGACCCCCAGCCCCATGAGGGCCGGATCCACCGCCACATGGAGGACCGCCGGGTCGTCCGGCTCGTCGCACCGGCGGAACGCCTCCGCGAGCGGGCTCGCGAGCCGGTCGGGCAGGGCGTGCAGCGCGGTGCCCCGGCTGTCCTCGGCCACGGGCCGGAAGTCCCCGGGCCTCGGCACGACCGCGACCCGCCAGTCGTAGAGGTCCGGTTCCCAGTGCCGCGACTCCAGCCGCAGCAGGACGAACGGGGCGTCGTGCGGCCTGGCCGGCTCGGGCGCCGGCGCGGGGGCACGGGAATGCTCGCGGCCGGTGGGGGTCCGCCGGTCGTTGTACCGGAGTCCGACGAGTTCATGACGGAACTTCCGGGAGAGGCGGTCGTCCGCCACCCGCTTCACCCATTGCCACAGGGCCCCCTCGGCGTCCGGGGTGGACGGCAGTACGTAGGGGCGCTCGGCGGACAGGGCGCTCATGCAGTACCTCAGGATCAGTTCCAGCGCGCCGTCACCGCCCCCCGGGGCGTCGTACAGCGTGCCGAGTCCGTCGCGCCAGCCGCGCGGGGCCGCGTGGTGCTCGCGCGGGTGGGTGTCCGGGAGCTCGTCCAGGAGATCGAGGAGGCCGCGGGTGCTGAGCGGGGGAGGGAGTTCGGCGAGCCGCCCGAGCAGATCGACGCGCTGCTGGGGGCTGAGGGCGAGCCCCGCCCCGGCGCCCAGCTCCCGCTGGAGGTCCGCCCAGGTCCGCTCGGTGCCGACCGGGCTGGTGTGCCGGTCGGCGTGGTAGCGGTCGTGGGCGTGGAACAGCGCCTGGTACGGGTCGTCGGCCTCGCCCGCCACCGTTCCGGGCGGCACGGGCAGGGTGCGCAGCCGCTCGACGCCGATCGAGGTGCCGCCCGTGGTGCCGTCGGAGCGGGACTTGAGCACGCCGACGACCTCGCCGCGCGCCAGGTCCACCACGGGTCCGCCGGACAGGCCGGGGTACATCCGGTCGCCGTCGAGCCGCATCTGTTCGTCGTCCTCGGCCCAGTCCCCGAAGGTGCCCATCACCTGGCACCGCCCGCTGAACCGGGTCAGCTGCCCGGATCCTCCGTCGGTCCAGCCGGTGTAGAGGACCGAGCCGCCGCCGAACATGCCCGCCGGGCGCTCGGTGACGTACACACAGGGGTGCTCGACGGGGCGCAGCAGCCGGATCAGCGCGAGGTCGGGGGCGGGCCAGCCGCCCGGCGCGGTGCCCCGCGTGCCGCCGGGGCCGGGTGCGGCGCGCCGGTCCTCGGGCATGGCGGCGACCACGGCGCCCTCGACCGTCGTCTCGGCGCCGCCCGGGTCCGGCTTGAACACCACGCTCACCCGACGCCCCTCCCCCGCCATGGCCACGTGCGCGCACGTGAGGACCCAGCTCGGGGCGACGAAGAAGCCGCTCCCCAGGAAGCCCCGGTCGGATCCGTCAGGCGCATACCCGGGCTCCGGGCGGTGGATGCGCACGGTCGCCGCCATCACGAGGCCCGTGAGCGCACGGTACGTGCTCTCGGAACGGCCCCCCGCGCCCCTGCCCGGCGGCTGGGTCATGAGCGGTCCCCGCCGTCCGGCCCGGACGCGCCCGGACGCATCGGTGCGCCGGTGGACGCCCCGGGCACGGGCGGGGGGTCGGCCGGCATCGGCGGAGCGGGGCGGGGCGGGGTCGGCCGAGACGTCCGCGCCGCGGGCGGGGGCACGGGCGGCGTCCCGGCAGCCGTGCCCCCTGGCGCCCCTCCCGCTCCCTGTGCGCCGCCCTGCGCCGGGCTCGCCGGTTCGACGGGCGGGCCGCCGCCGTGCCAGGTGAGCGTGACCGTGATGCCGCCCTTGGCCTCGCCGTCCGCGAGAAGACCGACGACCTTGCCCGCCTTCGCGGTGAGCTCGATGCCGAACTCGACGCTCACCTCGTCGGGCCGCACCGCGCGCAGTGGCTCGGCCAGCGAACGCGCGACGCTGGTCACGACGGCGTTGAGACTTTCGACGCGGGCCTGCACCTGGTCGACGAAGTCCGCGTAACCGATGTCCGTGAACGCCGGCCCCCGCGCGGGCCGCGTCAGCTCCTCCGCTCCCGAGACACGCGCCCAGACCGGCGTGCCGTCCGGCATCTCGATGCGCGCGATACGAGCCCCGCTATCGGTCATGAAAACCCCCCGATTCCCAACTACCCGCAGGCTAACGGCAGTACGCGACCCACGCGAGGTCCGTGGACCAGGACGCCGGGGCGTCGTGCGACGGTTCTGAGAGGGCCCGCGCGGCCCCCGCGAGCCTTCGCCGACGGCGTGCTCCCGGCCGTCGCGGGGCTGTCACCAGGCATTAGGCTTGCCGCATGTACTTCACCGACCGCGGTATCGAGGAACTGGAGAAGCGCCGGGGCGAGGAAGAGGTCACTTTCGAGTGGCTCGCCGAGCAGCTTCGTACGTTCGTCGACCTCAACCCCGACTTCGAGGTGCCGGTCGAGCGCCTCGCCACCTGGCTGGCCCGTCTCGACGACGAGGACGACGACGAGTAGCCGGGGACGGGCGACGGAGGCGGGCGACCGGGACGCGTAGCCGGCCGTCCCGGCCCGTCGGACGCCGGTCGACGGACGGCAACCGCGGGTCGGTGGACCGGGCGGACTGGCGTCGGGCGACCGGACGGACCGGGTTCCCGGAATCGTCCGCGCCCCGGCGTCACGGACCAGACCCTCCGGCCTCCCGCCGAACCGGCCGTACGCGAGGCCGAGCGCCCCGTGCGCCGTCAGCAGGCCGCCCGCGAAGACCCGGCCCCCGCGAAGACCCGGCCACCCCTGCGCCCCCGGCGCTCCGCAGGACGAGCGGCAGTCCCGCCGCCGACCGGGCGCCGCCCGGCACCCGGGTTCCGGGGCCGCGCACCCGGGAGCGAGAACACCGCTCCCGGCCCCGTCGAGACCCTCACCCTTTCGCGCCCGCCGCCCTCGACGACGGTTCCGCCCCGGGCAGCCCGTCGGCCACCGTCCGGAGCCGGTCCGTGGACGCGCCCGACTCCAGCCGGACGGCAGGGCCGCCCCGATGCGGGCGAGCACGGCGACACCCCGAGCAACCGACTGCGGGCATCGGCGTCCGGGGCGGGTCGGGCCGACCCGACGAGCGTTTGGACGTCCAGGACGGGGTCCGGCCCCAGACGCTCGGCGAGCGTACGCATGGCCTCGTCCTCACCGGCGGGCGTGCCGTTCGCGAACCACACCTGCCCGACCGGCCGCCGGCCGCCGGAACCCGGACCGAGGACGTGCCCGGCGCGGTCGCCGTCCCACCGCACGGCCAGGACCGGCCAGGAGGAACCGGCCGCGAGGGCCGCGGCCCGGTCCGCCGCGCCCCGGTCGACCGGCTCTGCGGCCGCCCCGGCCGCCCGGCCCGTCGCACCTGCCGCCCTGCCTCCCCGACCCACCCCATGCATCCCACCGGTCCCGTCCGCCTGGTCCGTCCCAACCGTCCGGCCCGTTTCCCCGCCCCGGCCTCCCCGAATGCCCCAGCCGCCCCGGCCGTCCCACACGTCAGGACATATCGCCCGATTCCAAAGCGATGAGGCCGCCACGCGACCCCGCGCGCGCCCGCACCCCGCATCCGCCCTCTCCCCCGGCCTCCCTTGACTTCCTGGAGCCGCGATATATCGTGACAACCAAGAGACGCGATATGTTGCGTCATTCCGCGTTAGCCGGGAGGCCAGATCCATGCCTGTGTCGACATGGGCCATCGCCGAGCCCCAGAAACTGACCTTCGACGCCCCGGTGACCTCGCTCGACGTGCGCATCGTCGGCGGCGCCGTCAACGTCGTCGGCACCGACGAGCCGACCGCCCGGCTGGAGATCTCCGAGATCGAGGGCCCGCCGCTGATCGTGACCCACGAGGACGGCGCGCTCACGGTCGCGTACGAGGGCCTGCCGTGGAACGACTTCCTCAAGTTGTTCGACCGCACCAGCTGGAACCGCCGCGCGGTCGTGTCCCTGGCCGTACCGGCCGGGTCGGCGGTGGCGGTCGGCGTGGTCGGCGCCGGGGCGGTGGTGTCCGGGATCGACGGACGCACGGAGGTACGGGGCGTCAGCGGCGACACCACGCTCGTCGGACTCTCCGGCCCGATCCGGGCCGAGACGGTGTCGGGCAACGTGGAGGCCCAGTCGGTCACCGGCGAGCTGCGCTTCCACACGGTCTCGGGCGATCTGACGGTCGTCGAGGGTGCCGGGACCTCGGTCCGGGCGGACTCGGTCAACGGCAACATGGTGCTGGACCTGGATCCGTCGGGGCGGCCCACGGACGTCCGGCTGACCACGGTGTCCGGCGAGATCGCGATCCGGCTGCCGCATCCGGCGGACGCGACGGTCGAGGCGAACACCGCGAGCGGCACCGTGTCCAACGGCTTCGAGGACCTGCGGGTCAGCGGCCAGTGGGGCGCGAAGAAGATCACCGGCACCCTCGGCGCCGGGACCGGGAAGCTGCGGGCGACGACGGTGTCGGGATCGATCGCCCTGCTGCGCCGCCCGGCACCCGAGGACGACCCGCACGACTCCGGCCCGTACGACTCCGAGCCGACCACCGCGGAACCTCCCGCCACGGAGCCGACCGCCTCCGGTCCGACCGCCACCGAGCCGACCGGAAAGGTGCTCTGACATGCCACCCGTATTCGCCCACGGCCGCCTCCGCCTCTATCTGCTGAAGCTGCTCGACGAGGCCCCGCGCCACGGATACGAGGTGATCCGCCTCCTGGAGGAGCGTTTCCAGGGCCTGTACGCGCCGTCGGCGGGCACGGTCTATCCGCGGCTCGCCAAGCTGGAGGCCGAGGGGCTCGTCACGCATGCCACCGAGGGCGGGCGCAAGGTCTACTCGATCACCGACGCGGGCCGCGCCGAGTTGGCGGGCCGGACCGGTGAACTGGCCGATCTGGAGGAGGAGATCAGGGACTCCGTCTCCGAACTGGCCGCCGAGATAAGGGACGACGTGCGCGGCGCGGCCGGCAAGCTGCGCAGCGAGATGCGCGCCGCGGCGCACGAGACCAGACAGGGTCGTGCCGGTTCCACGGACCGCAAGGGCGACCGGGACTTCCCGTTCGGCGAGTTCGCGGACCTCGGCGACAAGGAGTCCTGGTCGTCCGTGAAGGAGGAGCTGCGCAGGGCCAAGCAGGAATGGAAGGAACAGGCCCGTCGCGCGAAGGACGAGTCGCGCCGAGCGCGCGAGGAGGCCCAGCAGGCCCGCCGCCAGGCCAAGGAGGCCCAGGACAGGGCGCGCGAGCAGATGCAGAACGCCGCCCGCCAGGTGCAGGAGCACTTCGCGCGGGGCGACTGGCCCTCCGGCGTACGGGAAGGACTGGCCGAGATCACCGGACAGTTGGGCACATTCGCCAGGACGGGCAGCTGGCCCCCGTACATCAAGCCGGAACCCGCGGGCGCCGACCCCGAGTGGGGACGGGAGTCCGTGGGCACCGGCGAGCCGGCCCGCGACCTGGAACGGCTGCTGGACCGGTTCCGCGACGACATCCGTGACGCCGCCCGCGACCACGGCGTCACCGAGGAGCAGCTCACGGAGGCCCGCCGCCATCTGTCGACGGCCGCGGCCCGCATCGGGGCGCTGCTGCGGAAGGACGACGGCGAGAAGGGATGAGCCGCCGGGAAGAGACCGGGGCCGGACGAGGGGCGACGGGCGCACGGCCCGCGGGCGAGTCCGACGGCCTGGCAGCCGGCGGGCGGGAACCGGCGGGCGAACGTCCGAGGGACGGGAGCGACGGCCGAGGGGCCCGCTCGGGCTCGGCCCGCCCTCCGCATCCGCCCCGCTCCCCCGTCCTCCCCGTCTTCCCCGTGCTCTCCGCGTTCCCCGCCTCCTCCGTGCAGCGCACGATCCACCGTCTCGTACGTCGCGCCGTGGGCGGCGAGGACATCGGCGGCCACGCCGGGGCGGGCGGTGAGCGGCAGGAGAATGTGCTCGTCGCCGATGCGCCGGTCCTGCCGCCCCACCGCGATCCGCAGCGCCCTCGCCAGGACGCCCTTCGCCCCGCGGCCGAACGGGCGGTGCCTCGGCCCGCCCGTTCGACCGGGCCGGTCCAGCACGCCCGTGCCGTGGGCCTCCTCGACACGGGCGACGATCGCGTCGGCATCGACGCCGGTACCGGCGAGCGCGTCCGCGTCGGCCCGGGTCGGTCCGCCGCGGCGGCGCGCGGCGGCCGGATCGGTTTCGACCGCCGCCCGTCGGCCGGCGAGGCCGAGTGACGCGGCGACGGAGGCGGCCCGGCCGCTTCGCCGGGCCGGCAGTCCCGGCAGCAGGGGTCCGTCCGTGACCGATGCGGCCCCGGCCCGTTCGGCGTGGGCCACGGCACCGGTCACGGCCGTACGGGCCTCCGTCGTGTCGGGAGGCGTTCTCAGCCGCGCCTCGCCGGGGCCACCGTGACCGTGACACGGGAACCCGGCCGGGCCCGGACCAGCACCTCGCCGCCGTCCCTGCGCGCCTTGGCGTCACCGGTCACCGAGATCCGCCACGCCCCGGTGGCCGACGGCAGGGAGATCTCCGTGACACCGTGCCGACCCGCCGTGTAGGCGAGCCGGTAGAGGCCGGTGGCGTCGTCGTACGTGTCGGAACGGACGGTTCCGGCGACGGCGGGCGCGTACGGTGTGGCGGTGCGCTCCTTGTTCTTCGCGAAGGCGCCGGAGGCGTCCAGGGCGCAGTATCCGCCCCCGTAGCACCACACCCACCCGGCCCAGCCGGAGCTGTAGCGGCTCAGCGAGGACATCGCGTCCCGGTAGAAGCGGCCCATGTTCGGGAGCGTGTTGTTGAGCGGGCCCCATTCACCGACGACGATCGGGACGCGGTGCCGCGCCGGATACCGGGTGACGGCGGCCTCGTACGCCTCGACCCAGCCGGCCGACGGGTCGTAGTCGCCCCCCGCCTCCATCGCGGCGTTGTAGAAGTGCGGCGAGTAGACGGTCCGTCGGTCCGCCACGGCCCCCAGCCCGGTGGGGACGCCCTCACCGACGATGGGGGTGGGTTCGACGAACAGCCAGGTGGACCGGTCGACCGAACGGATCGCGCGGGCCAGCCTGTTGTACATCGGGGTGATCTGCCGGGCCTCGATGCGGCGGGCGGCCGCCGCCAGGTCCTCCCCCTCCCTCATCTCCCCCATCGGCTCGTTGATCAGGTCGTAGCCGAGGACGGCGGGGTGGTGCGCGTAGCGGGCGGCGAGCACCTGCCACATCCGCGCCTGGGCGCGCTGGAGGTCGGGGTCCTCGTAGAGATGGGTGAAGGCGCGCTGCACGGCGGGCTCGAAGTACTCGGAGAACCAGTCGTCGGGGTGCGGGGTGAAGGGCAGTCCGTCGGTGCGGGTCGCCCAGGCCGGGATGCCCCGGCTCCCGAACGCCGGGCCGAAGACGTCCTGGTGGGCGTCGATGAGCACCTGGATGTCGTACTTCCGCGCCCAGTCCAGGATCCGGTCGATCCGGCGCAGATACGCGGTGCTGTAGTGGCCCCGGCGCGGCTCCAGATCGTCCCAGAAGACGAGGAGGCGGGCGAGGTTGAAGCCCCTGGTGCGCAGATCGCGGAAGTGCTTCTCGGTGATGGCGGTCAGGGCCTGGTCGCCGCTGTTCGCCTTGTCCGCGACGTTCCAGCCGCGCAGGGTGAGGACACGCCCCTGGTCGTCGGTCAGGCGAGGGATGCCGTCGGCGGTCCGGTGGGAGCCGGGACGGTCCGGCGGAGCGGGGCGCGCGTCGGCGGCAAGGGCGAGCGCCCCCGCCACGAGCACGAACGAGGTGAGGACGGCGGTGACGGCCGAGGCAAGGACACGCCCCGTCCGCGTCCGGCTCCGTACGCCCGCCCGTCCCGGTGTTACCGCAGGTATCAGTTTTGGCATGCCCAGATAAGAGCAGGCCGCCCCGTACACCTCAAGAGCAGGTGAGCACGATTTTTCCGAACTGGCCGCCCGACGCCATCCGTTCGAACCCCTCGCGGGCCCGGTCCAGCGGCAGCACCTCGTCGATGACGGGCCGCACACCGGTCGTCGCGCAGAACGCCAGGAGGTCCTCCAGCTCGTCCTTGGAGCCCATGGTCGAGCCGACGACCTTCAGCTCCAGGAAGAAGATCCGGGTCAACTCGGCGTGCGAGGGCCTGTCGCCGCTGGTCGCGCCCGAGATCACCAGCGTGCCGCCGGGGCGCAGCGACTTCACCGAGTGGGACCACGTGGCGGCGCCGACGGTCTCGATGACCGCGTCGACGCGCTCCGGCAGCCGCGCACCGGGCTCGTGCGCCGCGACCGCGCCGAGTTCGACGGCGCGCTCGCGCTTGGCCGCGTCGCGGCTGGTGGCGTGGACCCGCAGCCCGGCCGCCCGGCCGAGCACGATCGCGGCGGTGGCGACACCGCCGCCCGCGCCCTGGACGAGTACCGAATCGCCGGGACGCACCCCGGCGTTGGTGAACAGCATCCGGTACGCGGTGAGCCAGGCGGTCGGCAGGCAGGCGGCCTGTTCGAAGGTCAGCTCCTTCGGCTTGGGCAGCACGTTCCAGCTCGGGACGGAGACCTGCTCGGCGAAGGTGCCCTGATAGCGCTCGGTGAGAATGGAGCGCGGCTCCTTCGGGCCGACTCCGTGCCCGGTCTGGCCGATGACGGAGTGTACGACGACCTCGTTGCCGTCCTCGTCGATCCCGGCGGCGTCGCAGCCGAGGATCATCGGCAGCTTGTCCTCGGCGAGGCCGACGCCGCGAAGGGACCAGAGGTCGTGGTGGTTGAGCGAGGCGGCCTTCACCTTGACGGTGGTCCAGCCGGGGCGCGCCTCGGGGGCGGGACGTTCACCCAGTTCAAGGCCGTCGAGGGGACGGTCGCGGTCGATGCGGGCTGCGTAGGCGGCGAACATGGCCCCGACGATAGGCCGGGGCGCGGGCCGGCGTAACCGGCCGCCGGTGTGACGCGCGCCGCGCAGCCCGGCACAGCCACGG
Source organism: Streptomyces sp. NPDC001750 (assembly GCF_042892615.1). Taxonomy (NCBI): domain Bacteria; kingdom Bacillati; phylum Actinomycetota; class Actinomycetes; order Kitasatosporales; family Streptomycetaceae; genus Streptomyces; species Streptomyces sp. NPDC001750. The sequence continues at coordinate 536,539 of NZ_JBIAUE010000002.1, forward strand.
AAACCCGGAGGGACCACGGGAAAGCGTGAAAAAGGGGCGGACGGGCAGCGGGCCCGCCCCAGACGCACCCCGCATCCGGGCACCCGTACCCGCACCGCCCCACCGCAGACCTCGGTGCCGGACCCAGGGCCGGGACCGCGACCACGGCCCGGCTCGAACCCGGCCCGAACGGCCTCGGTCCGGAACCGGGCCACGGCCCTGAACGGACCTCGGCCGAACGAGGCCCGGACCCGAACGGATCTGGGCCCCCGACCCGAACGCGTCCCGTACACCGGACCCGAACGGGCCGCGCCCCGGCCCGGACCTCAGCGCCGGGCCACGCCCTCCGCGCGGGCCGCGGCGGCCACCGCGGCCGTCACCGCGGGCGCCACGCGCTCGTCGAACGGCGACGGGATCACGTAGTCGGGGGCGAGCTCGTCACCCACCACGTCCGCCAGCGCGTTCGCGGCGGCGATCTTCATGCCCTCGGTGATCCGGGAGGCCCGGACCTGGAGGGCGCCCGCGAAGATGCCCGGGAAGGCCAGCACGTTGTTGATCTGGTTCGGGTAGTCCGAACGACCGGTCGCCACGACGGAGGCGTACTTGTGCGCGACGTCGGGGTGGACCTCGGGGTTCGGGTTGGCCATGGCGAAGACGAACGCGCCGGGCGCCATCGACGCGACGGCCGCCTCGGGCACCGTGCCGCCGGAGACGCCGATGAACACGTCCGCGCCGGCCAGCGCGCTCTCCAGCGGGCCGGAGATCCCGGCCCGGTTGGTGATCTCGGCCAGCTCCCGCTTGACGGCCGTCAGGTCCTCGCGGTCCCGGCTGACGACGCCCTTGCGGTCGGCCACGGCGACGTCGCCGAGCCCCGCCTCCAGCAGGAACTTCGCGATGGCGACCCCGGCCGCACCGGCGCCGGAGATGACGGCGCGCAGGTCACCGAGCTCACGGCCGGACAGCTTCGCCGCGTTGCGCAGGGCCGCGAGGGTGACCACGGCGGTGCCGTGCTGGTCGTCGTGGAAGACCGGGATGTCGAGCCGCTCCTGGAGCCTGCGCTCGATCTCGAAGCAGCGCGGCGCCGAGATGTCCTCCAGGTTCACGCCGCCGAAGGACGGCGCGAGCCGGACGACGGTCTCGACGATCTCGTCCGCGTCGGTGGTCGCGAGCGCGATCGGCACCGCGTCGACCCCGCCGAACTGCTTGAAGAGGATCGCCTTCCCCTCCATCACGGGCAGGGACGCCTCGGGTCCGATGTCGCCGAGGCCGAGGACCGCGGTCCCGTCCGTCACGACGGCCACGACCTGCGACTTCCAGGTGTAGTCATGGACCAGCTCCGGGTTCTCCGCGATGGCGCTGCACACCTTGGCGACGCCCGGCGTGTACGCGAGGGAGAGGTCGTCCTTGTCACGGACGGGAACGGTGGCCCGCACGGCCATCTTGCCGCCGCGGTGCAGGGCGAAGGCCGGATCGAACGGCTCGTCGGTGGTGCCGTTGCCGGTACTGCTGTCAGTGGTGCTGTCGCCGCGAGGATTGACGATCTCCGCTGCCATGGTGTTGACCCCTTAAGTCTTTCATCGTTTGAGGGTGGCCACTCCTGGTTGAGGAGGGGTGGGCGGGCACCGCGTACGCGCCCTGCGCCCGGCGGTTGGCCCGCCCCGGCAGGGGGGAGATACATACGCGCGGGGCGCGCCGCACACGCGCCCTGAGCCCCGGATGAGGGGTGTAAAGGTCTTTCTTACCGGACGGACCGCATTACGGACGAGTTCATGACCACGCGGTGACACGACTCATAGTCGGAAACCAGGACAAACTCAGTCGATCGACACACGACATCCACTGGCCCGGACACACCGGAGATCCTCCGGCACGCGAGGGGAGACTTCGCGGAAGGTCCGGCCCCGAAGGTCCGGTGCGACGAGATCCGGGGATCGCCCGTTATCTGATTTTGACATGCTCGGACGACTAAAAGCACTGGTCAGAGTGGCAAGATGCCCTCACTATCCAGAGCGACGACACCTGAGAACAGGTGTCGTTCATCGCTCGGCAATTCCCCCCTTCATCCGCTGGAGGATTCCGATCATGACCGCAAGCACCTTTGGCCGTACGGCCACGAAGTCCCGAATGGCGGCGGTCGGCACCATCGCGCTCGCCGGAGTCATGCTGCTGACCGCGTGCGGCGACCAGACCAAGAGCGGATCCAACAGTTCCGGCTCGACGAGGCCCGGCGGCACGGACTCCGCGGCCGCCGCGCTCCTGCCGCCGGAGATCAAGGCCAAGGGTGTCGTCAGGGTCGGTTCGGACATCGCGTACCCGCCGGTCGAGTTCAAGGACAAGTCGGGTAGAACGGTCGGCATCGACCCGGACATCGCCGCCGCGCTCGGCAAGGAGCTCGGCGTGACGTTCCAGTTCGAGAACGGCACGTTCGACACGCTGATCACGGGTCTGCGCTCCAAGCGCTACGACGCGGCGATGTCGTCGATGACCGACACCAAGGACCGCCAGAACGGCGTCGACTCCGAGACCGGGAAGAAGGTCGGCGAGGGCGTCGACTTCGTCGACTACTTCACCGCCGGGGTCTCGATCTACACCAGGAAGGGCGACGACCAGGGAATCAAGACCTGGGCGGACCTGTGCGGCAAGAAGATCGCCGTGCAGCGCGGCACCGTCTCGCACGACCTCGCCAAGTCCGAGGCGAAGAAGTGCCCGGGCGGGAAGACGATCGCGATGGAGACCTTCGACAACGATCTGGAGGCCCAGACCCGGCTGCGCAGCGGCGGCGCGGACGCCGGCTCCTCCGACTTCCCGGTGGCCGTGCACGCGGTGAAGACCTCGGGTGGCGGCAAGGACTTCGAGCTCGTGGGCGAGCAGGTCGAGGCCGCGCCGTACGGCATCGCCGTCGCCAAGGGCAACGACCAGCTGACCAAGGCGATCCAGGCGGCCCTGGACGCGATCATCAAGAACGGCGAGTACGGCCGGATCCTGGCCAAGTGGGGCGTGGAGGCCGGTGCGGTGACCAAGGCCGAGGTGAACGGCGGATCCTGACCGGTTCGGCGCTGAAAGGTTTCTTCCGTGACTGACATCAAGAAGACGGGCCCGGCCGACCGGCCACCCGTGCCCCCCGCCTCGTCGGCCGCGCCGCAGTCGATCAAGGCCATTCCGGTCCGGCACTACGGCCGGTACGTCTCCGCCGTCGTCGCCATCGCGGCGCTCGTCGCGATCGTCTACGCCTTCGGCCAGGGCCGGATCAACTGGGGCGCGGTACCGGAGTACTTCTTCGACGACCGCATCATGACGGGCGTCGGCAAGACCCTGCTGCTGACCGCCCTGTCGATGGTGATCGGCATCGCCGGCGGTGTCCTGCTGGCCGTCATGCGGCTGTCGAAGAACCCGGTGACCTCGTCGATCGCCTGGTTCTACATCTGGTTCTTCCGCGGCACCCCGGTCCTGGTCCAGCTGTTCGTCTGGTTCAACCTCGGGCTGGTCTTCGAGTACATCAACCTCGGGCCGATCTACAAGGACTACTGGTCGAGCTTCATGACGCCGCTGCTGACGGCGCTGCTCGGCCTGGGGCTCAACGAGGCCGCCTACATGGCGGAGATCTGCCGGGCGGGTCTGCTCTCGGTCGACGAGGGCCAGACGGAGGCGTCGCACGCGCTGGGCATGAGCCACGGCAGGACCCTGTGGCGGGTCGTGATCCCGCAGGCGATGCGGGTGATCGTGCCGCCCACGGGCAACGAGGTCATCAACATGCTCAAGACGACGTCCCTGGTGGCCGCCGTCCAGTTCTACGAACTGTTCAAGTTCGCGCAGGACATCGGGCAGTCGTCCGGCGCCCCGGTCGAGATGTACTTCCTGGCCGCGGCCTGGTACCTGATCATGACCTCGGTGCTGAGCGTCGGCCAGTTCTACCTGGAGCGGTACTACGCCCGCGGCTCGACCCGCAGCCTGCCGCCCACCCCGTTGCAGAAGGTCAGGGCCGTCCTGCTGTCCCTGGGCCGCCCGAAGGGAGGCGTGGCATGAAGGCCACCGCCATGGTGAAGGCCGAGGGCGTCCACAAGTCCTTCGGCGCCGCGCACATCCTCAAGGGCATCGACCTGGAGGTCGCCCCGCGCGAGGTCTTCTGCCTGATCGGCCCGTCCGGTTCCGGCAAGTCGACCTTCCTGCGGTGCATCAACCACCTGGAGAAGATCAACGCCGGACGGCTCTACGTCGACGGCGAGCTGGTCGGCTACCGCCAGAAGGGCGACAAGCTCTACGAGCTGAGGGACAGCGAAGTCGCCCTGAAGCGCCGGGACATCGGGATGGTCTTCCAGCGCTTCAACCTCTTCCCGCACATGACGGCGATCGAGAACGTCATGGAGGCCCCGGTCCAGGTCAAGCGCGAGGCGAAGGCCGTGGCGCGGGCCCGCGCCGAGCGGCTGCTGGACCGGGTGGGCCTGGCCGACAAGGCGGGGAACTACCCCTCCCAGCTGTCCGGCGGCCAGCAGCAGCGGGTGGCCATCGCCCGCGCCCTGGCCATGGAGCCGAAGCTGATGCTCTTCGACGAGCCGACGTCGGCGCTCGACCCGGAACTGGTGGGCGACGTCCTGGACGTCATGCGCTCGCTCGCGGAGGACGGCATGACGATGGTCGTCGTCACCCACGAGATGGGCTTCGCCCGCGAGGTGGGCGACGCGCTGGTCTTCATGGACAACGGCGTGGTGGTCGAGTCGGGCCACCCGCGCGAGGTCCTGACCAGGCCTCGGCACGAGCGGACGAAGTCGTTCCTGTCGAAGGTGCTCTGACCGGCCGGGACACCGAGGGAGGGCGGTGCGGGCCCGGCCGGGCCCGCACCGCCCTCTCTCGCGTCAGCACGGACGGAGCCGCGACGGCGCCACCACCCGCACCACCGGCACCGCCCGCCTCATTTGACGGCGAGCACCAAGGTGTCCGACGGCGACGCCCAGACGGCGCGTGCCTCGCCGAACCCCGCCTCGCGCAGGGTGTCGACGTGCCAGCGCACCGACGGCATGTCGCCGTCCGCGTGTTCGCCGTAGATCCTGTACCGCTCGGCGGTCGGCTCGGCGAGCACCGGGTCCTTGGCCGCGAGGGCCCACCAGTCCGCCCAGTCCACGGCCCCCGCGGCCTTGGCCCGGTCCATCCCTGCGTGCCGGTGCGCGCGCTCGGCCGCGTTGATCCGGGGCGTGTCGGTGTCGATCATGTGATCTGCGTTCATGAACACCCCGCCGTCCCTGACGAGCCCGCCGATCCGCCGGTAGAGCGCGGTGAGCGGCTCGGCGTGCAGCCAGTGCAGGGCGGTGGCGGTGAGAACGGCGTCGTACGAGTCGTGCGGCAGCCGCCCGGCCCAGTCGGGGTCCTTGAGGTCGGCGGTGACGAACGTGACGCGCTCGTCGCCGTCGAAGTACCCGCGGGCGATGGCGAGCAGCGCGGGGTCGAGGTCGACGCCCGTACTGGTCGCCTCCGGGAACCGCTTGAGCAGCCGGTCCGTAATACTTCCCGTACCGCATGCGAGATCGAGGACGCGCGGCCGGGGCCCCACGAAGGCCTCGACCATGTCCAGCATCACGCGGAACCGTTCCTCACGGTCGGGCATGTACCACTCCTGCTGCCGGTCCCAGCTCTCCTGCCAGGCCGCCCAGTCGGTGTGCGCGGTCGTCTCCGCCACGAGATACCTCCATGTAATACCCTGGTACGGAAAAAGCCCGTTACAGCGTTCGGCAAGACTTTAGACCGACTCCGTAAGGACTACAAGTGGAACTGGCCTATTACTCGGACTACGCCGTGAAACTGGTCAACACCGAGGAGCCGGCCCGCAGCAAGGACTCCCTCACCTCGGTGGAGGCGGTCCGCGAACTCTTCGGCGCCAACCAGCAGGCGGCCCGGCGCGCCACCGACGCGGACGTGACCCGTTTCCGGTCCGTACGGGCCCGCCTGCGCGCGGTCTTCGAGGCGGCCGACGGGGGCGACGAGACGCTCGCCGTCGACCTGCTCAACTCCCTGCTGCTGGAATTCCCGGTCAGCCCGCAGATCTCCGGGCACGATGTGCGCGACGTGGACGGCAAGCCGGACTGGCACATGCACCTGGCGGACCATCCGTCGAACGCGACGGCCGGGTACGCGGCCATCGCCGCGATGGGGCTCGCGTTCCACCTCACCTCGTACGGCGCGGACCGGCTCGGCCTGTGCCAGTCGGCACCGTGCCGCAACGCCTACCTGGACACCTCGACCAACCGTTCCCGCCGCTACTGCTCGGACCGCTGCGCGACCCGCGCCAACGTGGCCGCCTACCGGGCCCGCAAGCGCCTGGAGACGGAACGCGCCGCCGAGACCGGCCGCACGGCACGGACCGCCCAGGCGAGCACCCCGCGCAGCGTGCGCTGATCCTTCTTCAGCGGCCGGTACCGCACCCGGGCCCGGGCCAGCACGAACTCCTCGGGCACCGTCCCGTAGTCCGTGCTGTCGCCACCCGCGAACGTGTTGTCGGCCAGCACCCACCAGCCGCCCCGGCGCCGCTCGGCGGCCCGCTTGACGATCAGCAGGTCCTGCTGGAACGGGTGGCGCAGAATCACCACGTCCCCGGGGCGCACCGTCGCCCCGTAGTGCACGAGCAGCCAGTCGCCGTGATGGAGCGTGGGCACCATCGACGGCCCCGTCACCTCCACCACCTGGAACGGCACGCGTCCCGTCGGCCCCCGCCCGGACCTATCCCGCGTCGGCTCAGGCACGTCCGGCACCTCCGGCACCTCTCTCATCTCTCCGGCACCTCCCCGCTCCGTCCAGCACCAGGATCCACCACACGGTCCCCTACAGCGTTCCGTACTTTCGGCCACCGGACCCACGCTCACCCCGGACTTTTGGCCTAAGCCCCCGGGGCCACCCACGAAAACCGGTCTCTCACGGAGTAATGTCCCACCTGAGAAGACGATCACGAGGAAGGACAGCTCCATGCTTTCCCGCCTGTTTGCCCCCAAGGTGAAGGTCAGCGCCCACTGCGACCTGCCCTGCGGCGTGTACGACCCGGCCCAGGCCCGCATCGAGGCGGAGTCCGTCAAGGCCGTCCAGGAGAAGTACCAGGCCAACGAGGACCCGCACTTCCGGGCCCGTGCCACGGTCATCAAGGAGCAGCGCGCCGAGCTGGCCAAGCACCACATCTCGGTGCTGTGGAGCGACTACTTCAAGCCCCCGCACTTCGAGAAGTACCCGCAGCTGCACCAGCTGGTCAACGACGCCCTGAAGGCCCTGTCGGCCGCGAAGGCGTCCACGGACCCGGCGACGGGCCAGAAGGCGCTGGACTACATCGCCGAGATCGACAAGATCTTCTGGGAGACCAAGAAGGCGTGACCTTCGGTCACACCCTTTGATCCGCGGCCTCCTCGGTCGCCGGGTCCTCCTGACCGCACCCGGTCCGCGGGCCGCCGATCACGGCGTCCACGACGGCCCGGGTGCGGTCCGTTCCGCCCGGCCGCGGGTGGGCGCGGATCCGCGGCGTGGTGACGGCGGACGCGCGGCCGAGGACCGGCCGGACGTCGTATGGCAGATCACCGCGGCCTTCAGCGTGGCCGACGAACGCCTCGGCGGCGGCCACGGCCTGACCACGGTCACCGCGTACCTCGCCGACACCACCGCCCCCAACCTTCGGGGCCGGTTCCGCAGCGAAGCCCTACGTCGGGCCGCGTTCGATGCGGTCGCAGAACTCGCCTACCCCGCCGGGTAAAAGCACCACAACCTGGGCCAGTAGGCTGCCGCCCAGCGCTACTACCAGGTCGGCTATCAGCTCGCCTGCGAAGCCCCTCGTCGTCGAGCCACGCCGCGCGCCGCGCGCGAGACCAGCCGCCTCGATGACATGCGGCTGTGCGCATCGGAGCTCGTTGCCAACGCCGTATTTCACGCAACACCTGTCGGCCGCCTGATCCTCGTACGCGTCGAGTCCCTCGACGAACAGCTGCGCATCGACGGTCCACGACGCCAGCGACAACGCCCCCGCCCAGGGCGTTCCCGAGGAGTCCGCCGTCGACGGCCGCGGCTTGCTGGTCGTCTCGGCGACTGCCGACAACTGGGGCGTGAAGGAGAGGACGCGTCCCGGAAAGTGTGTCTGGGCCGCATTCGATCGCGACAAGAACGGGGCCGCACCCATGCCGTCCCGCTATACGGGGCCCCCGGGCGACACAGCATGACCACGCAGCCCGTCACCCGTCCCGGCGGACGGTTCAAGCGGCACCCGCTGCTTCCCTCCGTCGTAATCGCAGGGATGACTCGCCTTGTCCGCCCGAAAGCCGAGGTCGTCCCAGCGAAGACCGTGGCCCCGTCGGGTGCGCTTCCGCCCTGCCGGTGCTCCCGGTGCCAGGCGGTGCGATGACCGCGCGACCAGGGCAGCCGAAACCGCCTGCGCAGCCCGGCTTCGGCTGGTGCCACTGGCACCGAGGCCCATCCGGCATCGCGGTCCCGATCAGCGTCATCGAGCAGGGCTCCGGTGCCGGGGTCGGCCTGTACGCGTACGCCCCGTGTCGGGAGCAGCGCCGACTGCGTCCGTACGGTGAGCGGCCGTGACCGGGCTCGCACCGGCCCGGGAAGGGCTCGCGTCGGCGTGCCGGATCGGTGAGCACGAGGAGTGGCCGGGGCCGGGCGTCACCCTGCCGGAACCGCCCCCGCCCCGCTCCGGAAGCTCGACGCACCGCATCCGCGAGACCGCGCGTAGTGGCGCCGAAGACACTGGGGCCCGGCCCCAACTCCCGTCCGGTAGCGCACGGTTCCCCGCGCCAGCCTGGTCGCCCCCGTCCGCAAGACCCGAACCGGCCTAGTTGTCACCCCGATTGTGAACGCGGTTCGGACAGCCGGTACCTTCTCGATCAACGTCGGGAAGGCACCGCGTCGCCATCGGGCGGCGCGGGGATTCGGCGTCGCCTCGGTGCGGTGACGAGGCACGGCTCATGGACCGCCGAAGCCCGCCCCGGACATCCCGGCAGGAGCGACGCGACCCGTTCGGTCGCGGCGAACACCTGGGCGAAGAACGGAAGATGTGACCAGCGCTCGACGGGGCGCTCGGCGCGTTGACCGCCTTCTCGAACGCGTTGCCGGTGATGATGACCGTACCGACGTGAATTCCGATGCCTCCAGTGTGCGACCGACAAGTCCCCTGGGCGGGATCGGTCGATATGAGTGGACATGCGTATCCGGCGGGTATGCGCTCACGACAGGAGACAGGGATGACCACCGAGGGCTTCACCACGTGTCTGTGGTTCGACGGGCAGGCCGAGGAGGCGGCGGAGTACTACCTCTCGGTGTTCAGTAACTCCCGTCGCGGCAGGACCGTGCGGTACACGGAAGCCGGGCCCGGGCCCGCGGGGTCGGTCATGACCGTCGAGTTCGAGATCAACGGCCAGAGGTTCATCGGGGTGAACGGCGGACCGGAGTTCACGTTCAACGAGGCCGTCTCGTTCCAGATCGGCTGCGCGGACCAGGACGAGGTGGACTACTACTGGGGCCGGCTCACCGACGGCGGCGAAGAGGGGCCCTGTGGCTGGCTGAAAGACCGCTACGGCGTCTCCTGGCAGGTCACCCCCGACCTGCTGACCGATCTGCTCGCCGATCAGGACGCCGCACGGGCCGCGCGGACCACCGCGGCGATGATGACCATGAAGAAGCTGGACATCGCCGCGCTGCGCAAGGCGCACGACGCGGGCTGAGGCGCAACGGGGGAACGGGGGAACGGCCCCGACGACGAAGTCGACGAGGGCGCGTCAATCCGCGGAACCGGCACCCGGACCCGTCGGCCACAGGCGTCCGCGCCCTCCGCGTCGTCGACGCATCAGCTGGACGCGCCACGGCTCGCCGGGCCCGGGGCGGCACCGGATGTCGTGCACGTACGGCGGCGGGTCCCAGGGCCCCCCGGCGCTTCCGTACACGTCGCCTCGTGGCCCTCCGCCCCGTTCCGGCTCGCGCGCGTCCCGGTCAGTCCGGCGGCGACAAGTGCCGGTAGCTGTCCGGATGTTGCCTCAGGTAGGTCGCCAGGTCCATCGCCGGGTGGCCGGTGAGGGTCGGCACGGCGTCCGAGACCACGGCCATCTCGCCTGCCGCGATGGCCTCGTACGACGTCACCCAGCCGGTCACCTCCCAGTCCTCGGCGCCGTACCGCGCCCGCGAGGCGTACGCCTCCTCGCGGGTCTCCGGGACATAGGTGATGGTCCGGCCGGTGGCCCGGCCGAGCTGTTCGGCGGCCTCGGCGAGGGTGAACGCCTCGGGGCCGGTGAGGTCGTAGGTGGCCCCGTCGTGGCGGGTTGCGTCGGTCTCGGTGTCGGCGAGGAGGACGGCGGTCGCGGCGTCCGCGATGTCTTCGTGCGCCACCGCCGCCAGCCGGCCGTCGCCGCCCGGACCACGCAGGACGCCGTCGGGGCCGGTCATCGCGGGGAGCGCGGCGAGGTACAGGCTGTCGCGCAGGAAGGTGTGGCGGACGTCGGCGACCCGGATGTGCGCCTCGGTGTGCCAGTGGTCCCGGGCGAATGTGAACGTGGCGTCCGGCGAGGCGCCGAGGAAGGAGACGTACACGATCCGTTCGACGCCGACGGCCACCGCCGCGTCCACGGCCGTCATGTGCTCACGGACCCGGTCGGGGCCCTCGTGCGCCGAGACGAGGAAGAGGGTGTGCGCCCCGGCGAGGGCGAGTCGCATGGCCTCGCCGTCCCCGTAGGAGGCGGGCGGCGCGGCCACGGCTCCGGGCAGTTCGGGCAGGCGGGACAGGTCGCGGGTGAGGAGCCGTACGGGGACTCCGGCGCGCGCGAGGCGTCGCGCGACGCGTCCGCCGACGGCACCGCTCGCGCCCGTGACGGCGATGACGGGCGCGGCGTGGGCAGAGGAACCCGGGGCAGGGGGACTCGGGGCTGTGGGGCCGGTGCGGTCCGAGGGGTTCACGCTCACTCGCCTCCCCCGCGCGGCCAGGGGCGCACCTCCACGACGGCGTCCACCGGGACCGGTCCGTAGATGTGCGGGAAGTCCTCGCCGCCAGGCACGGCGGGTTCGTACCGTACGGGGACCGGCAGCCGGTCCGGGTCGATGACGAGGACAACCAGGTCCTGGTCACTGGCCCCGGCCCGGCTCCCGGCGCCGTACAGCATCTCGGCCACTCCGTCGAGCTGGTGCGGCAGCGAGCAGTGGATGAAGCCCTCTTCGTGCAGGGTGCGACCGCGGGTGGACATCTCGTACGTCCCGATCCCGCGGGCCGCCTCCCACAGGGGGCCTTCGGTGAGGTGCAGCAGCAGTTCGGCCATGGGCCAACGCTAAGGGCTGCCCCGTGATCCGTGGTGGATCAGCGCGCGGCGTCGGATGTGCTGCATCGTTGGCAATAAGGGCAGATGCGAGCCGAGTCCGCACACGTCCGCAGGGCACGACGGACACACGCGAGCCGCGGAAGGCGTGGCGAGCGCGCACCCGAGTGGCGGCGAGCCCCTTTACGAGTGACCGCCTGCACGACCGTGGACGACGGTCCGTACGCCGACCGCGGGCCATCGACGGCACGCCCGCGAATGACGGTCCGTGAGGCCGCCACGGCCACCGACGGCACGCCCGCGAGTGACGGGTGCGGGCTCACACCCGGGCCGGGCAGCCGTCGTTCACGGTGAGGCGACGAGCGGGCTGCGGTTGCGCAGCAGCCACTGGCGGTACCCGGCCGCCCGGTGGGCCGCCTCGCGGTAGGCCGCCTCCAGCTCCGCGTACACCGTCCCCATGTCGGCGCCCGGCCGGGACACCAGCAGCAGCCGTACGGCGAGGGGGTCGTCGCGCAGGGGGCGGATGGCCATGTCGTCGCGCGGTCCGGACGTGGGCTGGCACGGCGCGACCGCCTCGCCGAGCACGACCAGGGACGCGGCGGTGAGGTAGTCCCCGTGCAGGACGGTCGGTGCGAGCCCCGCCTCGTCGAGCACCCGGCGCAGCCCGTCCCACTCGCCGTCCACCGTCGGGTCGACCATCCAGCGGTCCGCGGCCAGGTCCCCGAGGTCGACGACGGACCGGGCGGCGGCGGGATGGTCCCGGGCCATGCAGACGAACTGCGGTTCTCGGTCCAGGAGCACGCGTTGCGTCAGCCCCTCGGGGACGGTCAGCGGGCAGCCCTCGACCTCGTGCACGAACGCGACGTCGAGCCCGCCGGCCTCGACCGTGCGCAGCAGGGCGCCGGCCGACACGTCGACCCGCAGCGAGATGTCCGTGTCCGGCAGCCGGAGCCGCAGCCTGCGCAGCCAGCCGCCGACGACCCGGCTCGCGGTGCTGCCGATACGCAGCCGGGGGCCGGACGCCCGTACCGCGTCGGCCTCCGCCTTCGCGTCGCTGACCAGGGCGGTCATGCCGTCGACCAGGGGGCGGGCCCGGCTGAGGACCGCGCGGCCGAGCAACGTCGGGCGGCAGCCGGTCCGTTCCCGGCAGAACAGTTCGGCACCGAGGGTCTTCTCGATCCGCCGCAGCTGGGTGGTCAGGGAGGGCTGGCTCACGCCCAGCCTGCGGGCGGCTTGGTGCAGGCTGCCCGCGTCCGCTATGGCGCACAGCGCCCTGAGGTGTCTCACCTCAAGCTCCATGCCGTCGAGCGTAGGACGGCGGGCAGCCGTCGCACCAGATGTCCGTACCACTTCAAACTCCGTGAATTCACCGGGAGTTGACCATACGGCCGGGGCCGGTACCGGACCCGGTGATAGGGCGGGGCTATCGCCGGTTGACATCATCCGCCGGGGCTTCCGTTCCCCGACACTCTCTCCGTACCGCTCCCGTCCGATTCCGTTCATCGGACGGTCCCTCACATCGGTAACCGGTAGGAGACCCCCCATGAGACACCCCAGGACCGTCATGTCGGCCGTGGTCGGCCTCGGCTTCGGGCTCGCGGCCGCACTGGGCACCGCACCCGCCATCGCCTCCTCCCCCGCTCCCGCCCCCGCCGCACCGGCGGCCCAGGCCGGCTACACGGCTCAGGCCGGTTCGCACGAGGACGCCGCGGCCAACAAGGCGTTCTTCGAGGCGGTCGTCAAGTCCGTCGCCGAGAAGCGGGCCGCGAACCCGGGTGCCCAGGCGGTCACGATCGTCTACAGCACGGCGAGCGCGCCGAGCTTCCGCACCCAGATAGCCAACAGTGCGCAGATATGGAACAGCTCGGTCTCCAACGTGCGGCTCCAGGAGGGCTCGAACCCCGACTTCAGGTACTACGAGGGCAACGACTCGCGCGGCTCGTACGCCAGCACCGACGGACACGGGAACGGGTACATCTTCCTCGACTACGCGCAGAACCAGCAGTACAACTCGACCCGCGTGACCGCGCACGAGACCGGTCACGTGCTCGGGCTCCCGGACCACTACTCCGGTCCGTGCAGCGAGCTGATGTCCGGCGGCGGGCCCGGCCCGTCCTGCACCAACGCCTACCCCAACACGACCGAGCGCAGCCAGGTCAACTCCCTGTGGCAGTTCGGCTTCGCGGCCGCCCTGGCACGCCAGTCCTCCTGAAGGCCGTCCGGCCCGGACCGGTCGGCAGGCCCGGACCTGACGTCCGGTCCGGCTGACCGGTGACGAGCGGGGCCGCTCCGCAGAACGGGGTGGCCCCGCCCCCCGTCGCCGGCCGGACGGCGACACGGCCCTGCGGCACGACACCGCACGGCCGCGGAGGACCCCCGCGTGGTACGGAGAGCGGCCGCACACGGACGGGCACCGCCCGGCCCGGTGGTGCGGTCGCGGGAGAGCCTGGCGTACACGGGTCTGGCACGGACAGCCGTCCTACGGTTGGTTGAGCGCGTCACGGACCAGGGCCAGCAGTTCGTCCTCCGTCAGACCCAACTCGCGTGCGCCGGACACCACTTCGCGTACGAGCTGCAACAGCCGGGCCCGGTGCGGGGAGGCGCCGCCGGTGACGACCGCGCCGCGCCCCCGGCGCAGTTCGATCAGCCCTTCCTCGCGAAGCTGCTGATAACCACGCAGCACGGTATGGACGTTGACCCCGAGGGACTCGGCCAGGACCCGGGCGGCGGGCAGGCGTTCGCCCGAGGTCACCGTGCCGTCGGCGACGGCCCGGCGGACGGAGGCGGCGATCTGGTCGCCGAGTGGCACGGTGGACGTGGGATCGACCCTGAAGAGCATGGTCAGCGTTCCGCCCGTCGCTGGTCGATCAGAGTGTTGAGGAGCGCGGCGGCGGTCGCCGAGTCGTCGACGGTCACCGCGAACTCCCGGCCGTCGGCCAGGGTCGCCACGACGCCCTCGCCCGAGCGGACCATGAGCCCACTGCGCGCGGGCCGGATGCGATAGCCCCATCCACCGAACTCCGCGATGGGGTTGATGTTCCGGCTGACGGCGGACTCGATCCGGTCGAGCGGCACCCTCAGCCGCGGCCAGGGCAGCATGCCCGAGATCGTGACACCGCGCCGGTCGACCACGACGTACGGCCGGGCGAAGACGACCAGCAGCACGCCGAGGACCAGGGGCGGAATCGCGGCCGGCCAGCCCGCGGTGAGCAGCAGTACCACCCCGCCGGCCACGAGCACGAACGCGAGCAGCGGCGTCCACCAGCTCCCCGCGCTGCGGGCCCATCCGGCGACCTCCCCGTCGGCGAGCGTGATTCGCGGACCGTCCTGCGTCCGCACCGCCTCGGGCGGCTCCGGCACGGGCAGCAGTGTCGCCGCCACCAGCCCCAGCCCACCGGCGACCGCGGCGACCGCCAGGGCGGCCGCGAGCTGCCACATCGGGAACGACACACCCTGCGCCTCCCCCTGCGCGTTCGCACCGGCGTCCACGTTGGCCAGCAGCGTGGCGGCCATCAGCCAGCCCAGGAACCCGGCGAAGGCGTATCCGGCGGCGACCATCAGGTGGTGGGCCCGCCCGTAGAACTTCCCCCGCACGAACGTCAGGGTCCACAGCACACCCGTCGTCGCGAACAGCACGGAGCCGCCCACGACGTGCCACTCCCGCCCCATGTACCGGTCTGCCCGGCCGTCGGGGCGGAAGTGGCCGGCGATCTGCTCGGGAATCCGGTCGCGGAGGACGACGAACAGCACCAGCTCGACCACGAGCGCCAGCAGGAACGGGAACGCGACGACGACCGCGCCACCCAGGTTCTTACGCTTCATGAAAACCTCCCTTGTTCGCATGATAGTAGAACAATGAAGTGACGGGGAGGAGGTCCGGGGCGGAGGAAAGTCCGAGAGGCGGAGGAACGTCTCGACCACACCGGCGCCGCGAGCTTCCCGGCAAACCCTTCCGGCCACAGCACTAGTGCCGCGGCAGGCAACGTTTACCCGTCAAGGAGCGCGTCCGGTACGTGCTCTCGGTGTGCCGGCCGGAAGCCCTCGTACTGGATGTACTTGGGATTTCGGCCGGTGCGGCGAGAGGGCGTGCCGGGCGTCGCGACGGGGCGAACGTTGCCTGATGCGGCACTAGCCGCGGAGCCCGTGCCGTCGGTCGCGGCCGGTCGCGGCCGACGTACTCGGCCGGACGCGACCCTTGCGGTTCGTACGGTGACGTGAGGCGGGGCGCCCCGGCCCACGGGATGGCGGGCGGCGGGGCGCCGGGGGAAAGCCGATACGGCACCGGTGCGGCACGGCGGAACGAAGGCGCTCCGCCCGGCCGTGCCTGGGCCGCACAGGCACGGCCGGGGAACGGAGCACCGAGGGCCGGTCGATTCACCGGAAAATCACGGCGCCGGGCACTCCCAGCCCGTTTCAGACCAGTTCATGACAGTCGATCGCGGTTCGGAACGATGCCGGTTCAGGCCAGTTCCAGGGGGAACGCGCCCCGGTGCCCGGTACCGGCGCCCTGCTCCGGCCGGGGCTCGTACTCACGGCAGCTCCAGATCTCCTGGACGAGCCCCGTCCGCCGGCCCCACAGCTCCTGGACGGCCCCCTCGCCGACCGCCTCGCGGTAGGCGTCCTTGACGCCCCGGAAGCAGGCGAGCCCGCCGGACAGGCCCCGGCCGGAGGCCGGAAGGTAGTCCGAGAAGGCGCAGGCGATGCAGGACTGGAGGCGGACCCCCGGCGGCAGGGCGCGCTGGATCGTGGCGAGCGCGGAGGCGAAGTCGCCCTCCGCACGGTGGGATCCGTACGCGGCTCCGCCGAACTGCAGCTCCAGGTACAGATACGGATCCGGGCGGCGCAGCGACAACAGGCAACTGAGCGTGGCCTGATGGACGGTGCCGTCGCCGAACACGGGGAGCGGGAGATCCCACTCCAGGACGCAGTCGCCCAGCACGCCGTCGACCAGGGCGAAGATCCCGTCGGGCGGCGGGGTGCCGGCCACCGGGCCGAGCCCGTCGAAGCTCTCGCCCTCGAAGTCGACGCCCCTGGTGCGGAGGCGGAGTTGCTGTCCGTCGGTGGTGAGGACGACGGCGTCGGAACCCTGCCGGTCCCGGTACCACCCTGCCCATGACTCATCTGTCATGGGCAGGGACTGTAGCCCGTGCCCATGACAGTCGCCCCGTCACCCTCCGCTTCGTCCCGCGGACCCCGTGACCTCGGCGCCCCTGCCGTTCCCGCCGCCTTCAGTACGTACGACGGGTGACGAATTCCGCCAGGGTCAGGAGGTCACCGCCCCGGTCCGGATCGGGCACCGCACGCGAGAGGTGGTGGACCGCGCGCGCCATCCGGTCCGCCGCGCACACCTGGGCCCAGTCCCGGCCGCCGGCCCGTTCGATGGCGTCGGCCGCCCGGTCCACCTCCGCGGGTGTGTTCATGGATCCCCGGTAGAGCGCGGCCAGTTCGGCTGCGGCGGGGGTGCCGGACGTCAGTGCGGCGACCACCGGCAGGGACTTCTTGTGGGCGGTCAGATCCGCCCCTACGGGCTTCCCGGTGCGCTCCGGGTCTCCCCAGATCCCGATCAGGTCGTCGATCAGCTGGAAGGCGAGGCCCGTCTCCCGGCCGAATCCGTCCATCGCGCCGACGGCCCGCTCCCCGGCACCCGCGTACAGCGCCCCCAGCGCGCACGCGCAGCCGAGCAGGGCGCCGGTCTTGGCCGTGGCCATGGTCAGGCACTCGTCCAGCGAGACCTCGTCCGGCCCGCGGTCCTCGAAGGAGCAGTCGGCCTGTTGCCCGGCGCAGAGTTCGACGACGCAGGTCGACAGCCTCGCCGAGGCACGGGCCGCCACCGGGCCGTCGTCCTCCGCGAGCAGCCGCTGGGCGAGGGCAAGCATCGCGTCACCGGTGATGATCGCGGCCGGAATGCCGAACACCGTCCAGGCGGTGGGGCGGTGACGGCGTGTCCGGTCCTCGTCGATCACGTCGTCGTGCAGCAGGGTGAAGTTGTGGACCAGTTCCACGGCGACGGCCGCCCGTACCGCACGCCGCGGGTCGCCGCCCAGCGCCCGGGCGGCGGCGAGCACGAGCGCGGGCCTGATCGCCTTGCCCGCCGCCCCTCCGGAGGGGGCGCCGTCGGCCTCCCGCCAGCCGAAGTGGTACATGGCGACGCGACGGATCGATCCGGGCAAGGAGTCGATGGCCGCGCGCAGTCCGGGATCGACGAGCGTCCTGGTCCGTTCCAGGAGAGCCGCGGCCTCCAGTCCCGGCATCACGGCAGCGGGCTCCGGAACCGGTGCGGCCGAAACGGCCGGACCGCCGCCGGAGTTCACGGAAGCGATCTGACCGCCGCCGGAGGCCATGGAGACGGCCGTGCCGCCGCCGGGGGGCGCGGAAGCGGCCGGGCCGCCGCCGTCCGGGGCCACGGACACCGCCGGACCCGCGCCGTCCAGGCTCATGAGAGGGGCCGGACGGTCGTCGTCCGGCGTCCGGGGGGTGGGTGAGGGGATTGCGTGGTGCGTCTTCACTGAGGCGTCGTCCTCCCGATGCCGCCCCGGGCCCGACGGCCCGGGGCGGGGGTTGTCCGGGGCCCGGCTCCGCCGCCCGGCCCCCGAGCGGC
This sequence comes from Streptomyces sp. NPDC001750, assembly GCF_042892615.1. Taxonomy (NCBI): domain Bacteria; kingdom Bacillati; phylum Actinomycetota; class Actinomycetes; order Kitasatosporales; family Streptomycetaceae; genus Streptomyces; species Streptomyces sp. NPDC001750. The sequence continues at coordinate 554,377 of NZ_JBIAUE010000002.1, forward strand.
TACCGCCAGCGGCTGACCTCGACGTTCTCCAGGACGCCGAGCGCGTCCGGCACGAGGACGGCCGCCGAGTAGTAGGCCGTCACCAGGTAGGAGATGATGGCCTGTTCGTCGATGCCCATGAAGCGGACCGACAGGCTGGGCTCGATCTCGTCGGGGATGCCGGACTGCTGGAGCCCGACGACGCCCTGCTCCGCCTCGCCCGTCCTCATGCAGATGATCGACGTGGTCCGGGCGTCGGTGATCGGGATCTTGTTGCACGGGAAGATGGGCACGCCCCGCCAGGCCGGTACGTGGTGCCCGCCGACGTCCACGCTCTCGGGCACCAGGCCGCGCTTGTTGCATTCGCGGCCGAACGCCGCGATGGCCCGCGGGTGGGCCAGGAACAGCTTCGAGCCGCGGCGGCGCGAGAGCAGTTCGTCCATGTCGTCCGGGCCGGGCACGCCGTCGTGCGGCTGGATGCGCTGCCCGTAGTCGCAGTTGTGGAGCAGGCCGAACTCGCGGTTGTTGACCAGCTCGTGCTCCTGGCGCTCGCGCAGCGCCTCGACCGTCAGCCGCAACTGCTGCTCGGTCTGGTTCATCGGCTGGTTGTAGAGGTCGGCGACCCTGCTGTGGACCTTCAACACGGTCTGCGCGACGCTCAGTTCGTACTCGCGCGGTGAGACCTCGTAGTCCACGTACGTGTGCGGGATCACGGCCTCGCCGACATGGCCGGCGGAGAGGTCGATCGCCGCCTCGCCGTACTTGTTGGTGCGCTGCTGCGGGACGTTGAGCAGTCCGGTGAGATGCGCGCGGAGCGAATCGGCGCGCTCGGCGAGGTTCAGGACGTCCGCGCGGCTCAGCGTCAGTACCGTGCACGCGGTGAGCGCACGGGCCGTGTACTCCCAGACGGCCTCGCCGTCGAGCAGGGAGCGGTCACCGAAGTAGGCCCCGTCGGCGTGGACCCCGAGCACCGTCTCGCCCCCGTACTGCCCGGTGCCGACCTTCTCGACCTTGCCGTGCGCCAGCAGGTAGACGCGATCCGCCCGGTCCCCCGCGGCGGCCAGCACCTGCCCCGCGGCGATGTCCTGCTGCTCGCACCGCCGGGCCAGTTCACCGAGCACTTCCTCGTCGCCGAAGTCCCGGAGCGCGGGGAGCTCTCCGAGCTCGGCGGGGATGACCGCGACCCGGTCACCGGTCTGCACGAAGGTCACCCGGCCGTCCCCCACCGAGTAGCTCAGCCTCCGGTTCACCCGGTAGGTGCCGCCCTGCACCTGCACCCACGGCAGCATCTTCAGCAGCCACCGCGAGGTGATCTCCTGCATCTGCGGGGCGGACTTGGTGGTCGTCGCGAGGTTCCGCGCCGCCGCCGTGCCCAGACTCTGCTGGGGCGGCAACGTCACGTGCTGAACCTCTTCACCAACGGACATCTGTCGTCCTCTCGAATGACTCTCGAATGATCGGCTGACCAGCGCGAAGAAGCCTTTCAGCACCCGAGGGCGGCGCACCATTACACAAAAGAGTGTGACTAATTGGGGTTTGGACTGGGCACGACGCCCCTCGGTCCCGGGTGGGCGCCGACGGGCACCCTTAAGTTGCATCCTCGATGCAACTTATCTACCGTGACGGTCATGCGGCTGACGAAATTCACCGACGTGGCGCTTCGCGTACTGATGCGCCTCGCGGTCGTCGAGAACGAGGATCCGCCGACCACCCGTGAAGTGGCGGCGACCATGCAGGTGCCGTACACCCACGCCGCGAAGGTCGTCGCCAGGCTCCAGCACCTCGGCCTCGTCGAGGCGCGCCGGGGCCGCGGCGGCGGGCTCAGCCTCACCGGGGCCGGCCACTCCGCCTCGATCGGCGGAATCGTCCGGGAGCTGGAGGGCCCGGGCGACGTCGTGGAGTGCGAGGGCGCCACCCCGTGCCCCCTGCGCTCTGCCTGCCGACTGCGCGGAGCCCTGCGCCAGGCGGAGGACGCCTTCTACGCCTCGCTCGACCCGATCACCGTCGACCAGCTCGTCGCCTCGCCCACCGGGCCCGTACTGATCGGCATCAGCGGCATCCGCCCGGCTCCCGCCTGAACCGGCCCGGGCCGTCACCGCCCGCACGCACCCCCGTCCCGCACCCCCGAGAACTCCGGGCACCACCCGCCCGGATCCACCCTACCCAAAAATGCGAATCTTAGATACCAATTCTGATTCGCGTCGAGACCGCCGAGACCGAGGAGTCATCGATGCTGTCCGAGACGTCGACCGCCACCGTCCGCGCCACCCTTCCCGCCGTGGGAGCGGCCATCGGGGACATCGCCGACCTCTTCTACCGCGAGATGTTCACCGCACACCCGGAGCTGCTGCGCGACCTCTTCAACCGCGGCAACCAGGCGTCCGGCGCCCAGCGGCAGGCGCTCGCGGGCTCCATAGCCGCCTTCGCGACCCACCTGGTCGCGCACCCGGACACCCGCCCCGACGTGATGCTCGGCCGGATAGCCCACAAGCACGCCTCGCTCGGCGTCACCGCCGACCAGTACGACATCGTGCACAGGCACCTGTTCGCAGCCATCGCCGAGGTGCTCGGCGACGCGCTCACCCCCGAGGTCGCCGCCGCCTGGGACGAGGTCTACTGGCTGATGGCGAACGCGCTGATCTCCCGCGAGGCGCGACTGTACGCGGAGCAGGGCGTGGCCGCCGGTGACGTGTGGCGCGAGTGGGAGGTGGTCGGCCGGACCGAGGAGACTCCCGACGTCGCGACCTTCCGGCTCCGCCCGGCCGACGGGGAGCCCGCGCCCGCCTTCCGCCCCGGCCAGTACGTCTCCGTTCAGGTGGAACTCCCCGACGGGGCACGGCAGATACGCCAGTACAGCCTCTCCAGCGCCCCTGGATCGGCGCTGCGCTCGATCACCGTGAAGCGGGTACACGGGGGCGGCTCCCCGGACGGCGAGGTCTCCTGTCATCTGCACGCTGAGGTCGCGGCCGGCGACCGGCTGCGGGTCTCCGCCCCGTACGGCGACCTCGTGCTGGACGACGCCGACGCCCCGCTGCTGCTCGCCTCGGCCGGGATCGGCTGCACCCCCATGCTGTCGATGCTGGAGCACCTGGCCGCGACCGGCCACCGTGCCCCGGTCACCGTCGTGCACGGCGACCGCTCCCCCGCCGACCACGCGCTGCGCAACGACCACGTGACGCTCGCCGACAAGCTCCCCGACGCCACCACGCACTTCTGGTACGAGCGCCCGGAGTCCGGCCACAGCGCCGACCGCACCGGTCTGGTGGATCTGGGCGACTTCACGATCGCGCCCGGCACCCACGCCTACCTGTGCGGCCCGCTGCCCTTCATGCGCGCCGTGCGCACCCAGTTGCTGGCCAAGGGGGTCCAGGCCGCCGACATCCACTACGAGGTGTTCGGCCCCGACCTCTGGCTCGCCCAGAACTGAACGCGGCCGGCCCCGCGCGCCCCGCCGACGCGGCCCCTCAGGGGGCCGTCGGCGGGGCACGCGTCCGCCCCGCGGCGGCGGCCGTCGGCCCGGGCCTGGTCAAATGGACGGGTGAACCGTCCCCCGGACCCCGAAGCGCTCCTGCGGCCCCGGCTGCCCTCCCCGCTGGAGGAGGTCCACGACGACCGCTTCGCCCGCCGGGGCGTGCGGCTGCTGCTCAAGCGGGACGATCTGATCCACCCGGATCTTCCGGGCAACAAGTGGCGCAAACTCGCCCCCAGTCTGCGGGCCGCCGCCGGGCGCACCGTCCTCACGTTCGGCGGGGCGTACTCCAACCACCTGCGGGCCACCGCCGCCGCCGGACGGCTGCTCGGCTTCCGCACCCTCGGGGTGGTACGCGGCGACGAACTGGCCGACCGCCCCCTCAACCCCTCGCTCGCCCGGTGCGCCGCGGACGGGATGACCCTGCGCTTCGTGGACCGCGCGACCTACCGCGCCAAGGCCGACCCCGAGGTGCTGGCCGGGCTGCGGAGCGCCTTCGGGGAGAGCGGCTCCGGGGAGTGCTTCGTCGTCCCCGAGGGCGGCAGCAACGCCCTGGCCGTGCGGGGCTGCACCGAGCTGGGGCGCGAGCTGCGCGGGCGGGCCGATGTGGTCGCGGTGGCCTGCGGCACCGGCGGCACCCTCGCCGGTCTCGCCGCCGGTCTGGCGCCGGGGCAGCGGGCGCTCGGCGTCCCGGTGCTGCGCGGCGGCTTCCTCGGCGAGGCGGTGCGGGAGCTGCAACGGGAGGCGTTCGGCGGGCCCGAGGGGACGTGGTCCCTGGACGAGCGCTTCCACTTCGGCGGCTACGCCCGTACGCCCCCGGAGCTGCACGCGTTCGCGGACGACTTCGAGCAGCGGCATGGGCTGCCCGTCGAACGGCTCTACGTCGCCAAGCTGCTGTTCGGGCTCACCGCGCTGGCCGAGGAGGGCGCGTTCCCGGCGGGGGCGACGGTCGTGGCCGTCGTCACGGGCCGCCCCTGACGTCCGGGGGATCCGGCGCGGATCCCCCGGACCCGGCCGCTGTTCGCCGCGGTTCGGGGTGGGCCGGTCGCGCCCGCGCGAGTCTCCCCCGCCAGGCCCGCCCGCCCGGCCCCGCGCTCACGCCGCGCCCGGCCCCTCCCGGTAGGCCGCCGCCTCCTCCAGGTCGAGCCGTCTGAGCAGGGTGCGGAGCATCTCGTCGTCGATCCGCCGCTCGTCCCTGAGCCGTACGAAGACCTCGCGTTCGGCGTCCAGCGTCTCCCCGGCCAACCGCCGGTAGGTGTCGTCCGCCGACTCCCCGGTCACCGGGTTGGCGGCGCCCAGCCGCTCCCACACGGCGTTGCGGCGCCGTTCCAGGACGGCGCGCAGGCGGTCGGTGAGCGGCTCCGGGAGGGCGTTGCGGGGATCGGCGAGCAGGGCGTCCAGCCGGGCCTCGGCGGCGGAGGACGCCTCGCTCTGCGCCTGGGCCTCGGCCAGGGTCTCGGCGGTCGCGTCCCGGCCCGGGAGTCTCAGCGCGCGCACCAGCAGCGGCAGGGTGAGCCCCTGGACGACCAGGGTGCCGATGACGGTGGTGAAGGTCAGGAACAGCACCAGGTTCCGGGCCGGGAACGCCTGCCCGGCGGTCGTGAGCAGGGGGATGGAGAACGCGATGGCGAGCGAGACGACCCCGCGCATCCCGGCCCAGCCGACGATCGTCGGCGCCTTCCAGTCGGTGTCCGGTTCGCGCTCGCGGATCCGTTTCGACAGCCATCGGGGCAGGAACGTGGCCGGGAAGACCCAGACGTAGCGGACCACGACGACGGCCGCGAACACCGCCACCGCGTACCAGAGCGCGTCCGCCACGGCGTACGCCCCGAGCCCCCTGAGCACGAAGGGCAGCTGGAGCCCGATCAGCGCGAAGACCGCCGACTCCAGGACGAACGCGACCATCCTCCATACGGCCGCCTCCTGGAGCCGGGTCGCGAAGTCGACCTGCCAGGCGCGGTGGCCCAGGTAGAGCGCGACGACGACCACGGCGAGCACCCCCGAGGCGTGCACGCGCTCGGCCACCGCGTACGCCACGAAGGGGATCAGCAGCGACAGCGTGTTCTGCAGCAGGGCTTCCCCGAGGTGGGTACGGAGCCAGTGCAGCGGCACCATCAGCGCCAGGCCGACCACGACCCCGCCGAGCGCGGCCACCAGGAACTCACCGATCCCGGAGCCCCAACTCATGCCCTCGCCGACGGCGGCGGCCAGGGCCACCTTGTACGCGGTGATCGCGGTGGCGTCGTTCACCAGGGACTCGCCCTGGAGGATCGTGGTGACCCGGCTGGGCAGCCCGACCCGCCGGGCGATCGCGGCGGCGGTGACCGCGTCCGGCGGGGCGACGACCGCGCCGAGCACCAGCGCGGCGGTGAGCGGCAGGTCGGGCACCACCAGGTAGGCCAGCCAGCCGACCGCCACGGTCGCGAAGAGGACGTAGCCGACGGAGAGCAGCGCGACCGGCCGCACGTTGGCCCGCAGATCGAGGTACGAGCTGTCGACGGCCGCCGTGTAGAGCAGGGGCGGCAGCAGCAGCGGCAGCACGATGTCCGCGTCCAGGGTGTACGACGGCACCCCCGGCACGTACGAGGCGATCAGCCCCACCGTCACCAGCAGCAGGGGCGCCGGCACGGGGGTGCGGCGGGCCGCCCCCGCGACGGCGGCACTCGCCGCGACCAGCGCCACCAGCGGCAGTACGTCCATGTCCACGGTCCTCGCATCCGTCGTAACCTGACCATCATGAGTGACTGCTCGCACGTGCTCACGCTGCCGCACCCCGAGCCGGAGCCTCTGAGCGGGACCTGCCCGGAGTGCGTCGCGGCGGGCACGCACCCCGTGCATCTGCGGCTGTGTCTGGTCTGCGGCCATGTCGGCTGCTGCGACTCGTCCCCGCTGCGGCATGCCACGGGGCACTTCGAGGAGACCGGTCATCCGGTGATGCGGAGTTTCGAGCCGGGCGAGAGCTGGCGCTGGTGCTATGCCGACGGTTCGATCGTCTGAGGCCCGGGTACGTCAAAACGACGCCGGTTGTCCGCAATTGATCGCCGCAGACCCCTAGCCACCGTGTGTGGTCATTGACTTACCATGAGTGACAGCCATGAGCTGGGTCCTGTTCGAGCCTGATCCACCGCCGGGGCCCGGGGGTTCGGCGACACGGCATCATGGATCGCGATAGCGTCGCCGGGCCAGAACCGAAGACGTACCACATGGCTCCGGGGTGCCCTTCCCGGATCCTCGGAAGAGTTTGTGCCACCTTGGAGGTGAGGGTGTCCCAGATCGCAGGCGAGCCCGGGAATCAGGACTTCGTAGAGGTCCGGCTGCCCGCTGCGGGTGCCTACCTGTCGGTGCTGCGTACGGCCACGGCCGGTCTCGCGGCACGCTTGGACTTCACGCTCGACGAGATCGAGGATCTTCGCATCGCGGTCGACGAGGCCTGCGCGATCCTGCTCCAGCAGGCCGTGCCGGGCTCCGTCCTCAGCTGCGTCTTCCGGCTCATCGAGGATTCCCTGGAGGTGACGGTGTCCGCACCGACCACGGACGGGCGGGCGCCGGAGCGTGACACCTTCGCCTGGACGGTGCTCTCCGCGCTGGCCGGGAAGGTCGACTCCTCGGTGGCCGACGACCGTACGGTCAGCATCAGCCTCTACAAACAGCGCGGCGCGGGACCCGGGCCGGCGTGAGCAACGGAAACGGGGACGGTCCGGTGCGGGACGAGACGATCCGACCAGGGGTGGTGCGTGCGGCGGCCATCCCGGAACAGCAGGCCCTGCCCCATCCGGAGGACGGGGCGGACGAGCCCGCGAGCCGTGCGTTCGCGGTGGAGCAGTCGCAGGCGGAGCGGGCAGGCCAGATGAGCGAGCACGGGCACCACGATCCACAGGACCGCAGCGGGGCGCGGGCACTCTTCGTCGAACTGCGCGCCCTTCCCGACGGTTCGCCCGAGCGGGCGGAGCTGCGCAATCAGCTGGTGCGGATGCACCTGCCGCTCGTGGAGCACCTGGCCCGCCGGTTCCGCAACCGCGGCGAGCCGCTCGACGACCTGACGCAGGTCGCCACGATCGGTCTGATCAAGTCGGTGGACCGGTTCGATCCGGACCGCGGCGTCGAGTTCTCGACGTACGCGACCCCCACGGTCGTCGGCGAGATCAAGCGCCACTTCCGTGACAAGGGCTGGGCGGTGCGGGTGCCGCGTCGGCTCCAGGAGCTGCGGCTGTCGCTCACCACGGCGACCGCCGAACTCTCCCAGCTGCACGGCCGCTCGCCGACGGTGCACGAACTGGCCGAGCGCCTGGGCATCTCCGAGGAAGAGGTGCTGGAGGGGCTGGAATCGGCCAATGCGTACAGCACGCTCTCGTTGGACGTGCCGGACACGGACGACGAGTCGCCCGCGGTCGCGGACACGCTCGGGTCCGAGGACGAGGCGCTGGAGGGCGTCGAGTACCGGGAGTCGCTCAAGCCGCTGCTGGAGGACCTCCCGCCGCGCGAGAAGCGGATCCTGCTGCTGCGTTTCTTCGGCAACATGACCCAGTCGCAGATCGCCCAGGAGGTCGGCATCTCCCAGATGCACGTCTCGCGGTTGCTCGCCCGCACCCTGGCCCAGTTGCGCGAACGCCTGCTCGTCGAGGAGTAGGGGCGGAGTCGGGGCATCCGGCCGGCGGGGACGTCCGGCCGGGTCGGGCGGACCGCCCCGGGGGCCGGGTGCCCCGCCGGTCCCCGGCCCGCCTCGGTCCCGCGGGCCCCGCCCGGCTCCCGCGACAGGCTCTCAGGCGTCCGGGGCCGTGGTCCCGGGGCGGCGGATGCCGAGTTCCTCGATCGTCGTGGGCCTGAGCAGCTGGTAGAGCGAGGTCACGACCACCACGGCGAGCACGATCCCGGTCGGGATCAGCGCGCCATGGGACCTCAGCAGCGTCCACGCCACCGGGAGCCCCATGATCTGCGTGATGAGCGCGGGGCCCCGGCTCCAGCCGCGCCGAAGCAGCAGACCGCGCGCCGCGATCAGCGGGATCAGGCCCAGCGCGATCAGAGTGAGGCCGCCCATCTCCGCCTGCTGCGGGCTCTCGGGATGTCCGAGCATCCCCATCACCAGCATGTAGATCCCGCCGACGACGAGTGCCGTCCCCTCCAGGGCGGTGAGCGCCGCCACGAGCGTGATCCTGCTCGGCTTCGTCGGTCCGGCCGACGGCGAGGGCGACGGGTCGGGCGCGTTCTGCTGAGTACTCACCCCTGCAGACTGGCATCCCGGCCCCCCGAAAGCGAAGCCGGGGTGGCGAACACCACGGGGCGCGGGCACCCGCCCGCCCCACCGCGCGCGGTCCGTCACCGAGCGTGAGGTCATGGCGCAGGACTTCAGGGCGATACCACCGGGTAGGTACTCTGACCGTCATGCGCGCACTTCTCGTGGTCAATCCAGCTGCTACCACCACCAGTGCGCGGACCCGTGACGTACTCATCCACGCCCTGGCCAGCGAGATGAAGCTGGAGGCCGTGACCACGGAGTACCGGGGGCACGCCCGGGACCTCGGACGGGAGGCCGCGGACTCCGGGGAGATCGACCTCGTGGTCTCGCTGGGCGGCGACGGCACGGTCAACGAAATCGTCAACGGACTGCTCCACAAGGGCCCCGACCTGGACGTCCTGCCCCGGCTCGCGGTGGTCCCCGGCGGCTCCACCAACGTCTTCGCGCGTGCCCTGGGCCTGCCGAACGACGCGGTCGAGGCGACCGGCGCGATCCTGGACGCGCTCGCCAACCGCACCGAACGCACCGTCGGCCTCGGACTGGCGGCCGGCACCCCGGGCACCGAGGACGAATCCGTCCCTGAACGCTGGTTCACATTCTGCGCCGGGCTCGGATTCGACGCGAGCGTGATCGGCCGCGTCGAACAAAAGCGCGAACTCGGAAAACGATCGACACACGCGTTGTACGTGCGCCAGGTGGTCCGGCAATTCCTGGAGGAACCGCACCGTCGGCACGGAACGATCAGGCTGGAGGCCCCCGGCCTGGAACCGGTCGACGATCTCGCGCTGTCCATAATCTCGAACACCTCCCCCTGGACCTACCTGGGGAACCGCCCCATATACGCCTCCCCGACGGCCTCCTTCGACACCGGCCTGGACGTGCTCGGACTCAAGCGGCTCTCCACCTCGGCGGTCGCCCGCTACGCCACCCAGTTGCTCACGTCGAGCCCCGAGAGGGGCCCTCGCGGCAAGCACGCCGTCTCCCTTCACGACCTCACGGCCTTCACCTTGCATTCAAAGGCGCCCCTCCCTTTCCAGATGGACGGCGACCATCTCGGAGTGCGCACGAGTGTGACGTTCACAGGCGTACGCCGTGCACTGCGTGTGATTGTGTGAGTGGAAGGGCCCAAAGTCCTTTAAGTCGAACGTTTGGGCTGGACTCCACCCCATAGAAGTACGGCTGTGACCTAGTCGACACCGAGGAATCAAAAAAAACTTTCCAGAAGGGGTTGTATCCGTCGCCGAGGTTTGCGAATCTCTACATGGCGATCGGGACGGCCCGCAACAACGGCCTCCACTGAGAGCCAGAACCCCTCCTCATTTCACAGACCACAACCAGTTCATCTGGGCGTCGGCCCGTTGCCTGCGGGGGGATTCGTGAAAGCGTTCACATTCACAAGCACTGTATGCAACACCAAGGAGAGGTAGCAGCCATGGACTGGCGTCACAACGCCGTTTGTCGTGAGGAAGACCCCGAGCTGTTCTTCCCCATCGGCAACACCGGTCCTGCGCTGCTGCAGATCGAGGAAGCCAAGGCCGTCTGCCGTCGCTGCCCCGTCATGGAGCAGTGCCTGCAGTGGGCGCTCGAGTCCGGCCAGGACTCCGGTGTCTGGGGTGGCCTCAGCGAGGACGAGCGCCGCGCGATGAAGCGCCGTGCCGCTCGCAACCGGGCGCGTAACGCCAGCGCCTGAGCCGACGCCACCGCTACGAGCCTCAGCCCGGCGGCGCGTACAGCGCGTACGCACAACCCCGCCCCCGAGTCGCAGCGCGCAGTACCCCCCAAAGCGCATGCATGAACAGCGAGCCCGGACCGTCCACCACGGTCCGGGCTCGCTGCCGTATGTACCGTCGGAACCGGCGCCCCTCTGCCGAACGGGCCTACTTGTGGGACCGGACCGGGATGTCGAGGACGACCTGGGTGCCACGCCCCGGCGCCGGGATCATCGCGAAGGTCCCGCCCAGCTCCCCCTCCACCAGCGTCCGCACGATCTGCAGACCCAGGTTGCCGGCGCTCTGCGGGTCGAAGCCCTCGGGCAGACCGCATCCGTCGTCCTGGACCGTGATCAGCAGCCGCTGTTCGACGGAGGTGCCGCCGCGCACCGCGGACACGTCCACCGTGCCGTGCTCGGCGAGAGTGAAGGCGTGCTCCAGCGCGTTCTGCAGGACCTCCGTGAGAACCATTGCCAGCGGCGTGGCCACCTCGGCGTCGAGGATGCCGAAGCGCCCCGTGCGGCGGCAGGTGACCTTGCCCGGAGAGATCTCCGCGACCATGGCGATGACCCGGTCGGCGATCTCGTCGAACTCCACCCGCTCGTCCAGATTCTGAGACAGCGTCTCATGGACGATGGCGATCGAACCAACGCGCCGCACCGCCTCGTTGAGGGCCTCGCGCCCCCGGACCGAGTCCATCCGCCGGGCCTGGAGCCGCAACAGGGCGGCGACGGTCTGGAGGTTGTTCTTCACCCGGTGGTGGATCTCCCGGATGGTGGCGTCCTTGGTGATCAGCTCCCGCTCGCGGCGGCGCAGTTCGGTGACGTCCCTCAGGAGAACCAGCGAACCGATCCGGACGCCCTTGGGCTTGAGCGGGATGGCCCGGAGCTGGATCACTCCGCCCGCGCCCTCGACCTCGAACTCACGGGGCGCGTAGCCACTGGCCAGTTTGACCAGCGCCTCGTCCACCGGGCCCCGGGACGGGGCGAGTTCGGCGGTGATCGAGCCCAGGTGCTGGCCGACCAGGTCGGAGGCGAGACCGAGGCGGTGGTACGCGGAGAGGCCGTTGGGGCTGGCGTACTGCACGACGCCGTCGGCGTCGAGCCGGAGCAGCCCGTCGCCGACGCGGGGCGAGGCGTCCATGTCGACCTGCTGGCCGGGGAACGGGAAGGTCCCGGCAGCGATCATCTGGGCCAGGTCGGAGGCCGACTGCAGATAGGTGAGCTCCAGCCGGGACGGCGTGCGCACGGTCAGCAGGTTGGTGTTGCGGGCGATCACGCCAAGGACCCGGCCCTCCCGGCGCACGGGGATCGACTCCACCCGCACCGGGACCTCCTCGCGCCATTCCGGGTCGCCCTCGCGCACGATCCGGCCCTCGTCCAGCGCCACGTCGAGCATCGGCCGGCGACCGCGCGGCACCAGGTGGCCCACCATGTCGTTCTGGTAGGAGGTCGGTCCGGTGTTGGGCCGCATCTGGGCCACGGACACGTAGCGGGTGCCGTCATGGGTGGGGACCCAGAGCACGAGGTCGGCGAAGGACAGGTCGGAGAGCAATTGCCACTCCGAGACCAGCAGATGCAGCCACTCCAGGTCGGTGTCACCGAGGGCTGTGTGCTGGCGGACGAGGTCGTTCATGGAGGGCACGTGTGCGAGCGTACCCGCGCACGGGGCATGGTTCCGAACCGGACGAGGCCGTCGTACGTGGAAGGAAACGGGCCCGTGGAATTGCCGTGCTCCGATGGATGGACAGGGGCGAATGGTCTAGTCCACAATGCTGGGGACAGAGCTTCCGCTCTCCCCGCACAGGAGAGCGGATCGAGGCATCCGCGCTCTCTGCCCTGACCGCGCGGGCGCCTCTCCCGGCCGACGGCACCGCACACCGCCGGCCGAGCGGGCCGTCCGGTGGACGGTCACATTCCGGGCTGCGGTGCCGGACGGGCCGAGGGTCCCGTCCCGGCGCCGCGGCCCGCGGGTGTTTCCGGGCCCCGCGGCCCGCGGCGCCTCCCACGACCCGCGTGCTCCCCCGGGCCCGACGTGCAGGCGGGTCCGGGGGATCCGGCCCGGCGTCAGCGGGACCCGGCGAGCCGGGACGCGTCAGTGAGTCTCGGTGATCTTGGCCAGGGCGCGCGGCGCGTCCGGGTCCTGGCCGCGCGCGATCGCCACCTCGTACGCCAGCCTCTGCAGCGGAAGGATCTCCAGCACCGGCTGGACCTCCTCCGCGACCCCGGCCGTCGGCAGCACGAAGCCCGCGGACGCCTCCGCCACCCGCGCCTCGGGACCGACCACGACGAGATCCGCGCCCCGGGCCCGCAGCCGGTTCAGGACCGGGCGGAGCGCCTCGCCGCCCCGGCCGTCGGTGACGACCGCGATCACCGGGGAGACGTTGTCCACCATGGCGAGCGGGCCGTGCAGCAGATCGGCACCGGAGTAGGAGAGGGCGGGGATGTAACTGGTCTCCATCAGCTTGAGCGCGGCCTCCTTGGCCGTCGGGTAGCCGTAGCCGCGCGAGGTGATGACCATGCGCTCCGCGAAGCGGTAGCGCGACGCCAGGGCCCCGACCTCCTCGCGGCGGGCCAGGACCGCCTCGGCCGTCTCCGGCAGGACCGCGGCCGCCGCGCCGTCGCCCCCGCGCAGGCCCTCCACGAAGAGATAGAGGGACAGCAGGGAGGCGGTGTACGTCTTGGTGGCCGGGAGGGCCCGCTCCGGGCCCGCCAGCACGTCGATGTGGTACTCGGAGACCGCGGCGAGCGGCGAGTCCGGGTTGTTGGTGACGGCCAGGGTGATCGCCCCGGCCTCCCGGGCCGCCCCGGTGGAGGCCACCAGGTCGGGCGAGCTCCCGGACTGGCTGACGGTGACGGCCAGGACGTCCGCGAGCCTGGGCCTGGCCCCGTACGCGGTCGTGGTGGACATCGAGGTCAGGCCGCAGGGCAGCCCGAGCCGGATCTCCAGCAGGTACTTGGCGTAGAGCGCGGCGTTGTCCGAGGTGCCGCGGGCGGCGAGGAGGGCGAAGCGCGGCTCGCGCGCCGCGATCTCGGCGGCCACCTCACGGATCGCGGGGGCGCCCCGGTCGAGGACACGCCGCAGCGCCGCGGGCTGCTCGGCCATCTCACGGGCCATGATCCGGCCCGGTCGCTCGCTCTCCCCCGCCGAGGACGTGGCTGCCATGTCGAGTGCCTCCCGGTCCTCCCAGGGTGTTCCGATGCGGCCCCTGTTCGGGAAGTGCTCCCGTGCGCCGCAGAGGCCTCCCGAACCAGTCGAACACGGGGGCGCGCAGGCCCGCCAGCGGGGCGCGGCCGGGACGGGGCACGGCCGCCCCGCCCACGCCGTGTCCACACCTTGTCCACGCGGTGTCCGCGTCGCCCGCTTCTGCTAGATTGGGAACTTGATTGGTCTATACCACCTGATACCACTCTTCAGATCGGCAGGCCCAGCGTGGAAGTTGTCATCGTCCCGGACGCCAAGGCAGGCGGCGAACTCATCGCGGAGGCCATCGGCGCCCTGCTGAGCCGCAAGCCCGACGCCCTTCTCGGCGTTGCCACCGGCTCTACCCCGCTGCCCATCTACCGCGCGCTGACGGAGAAGGTCCGCTCCGGTGCCGTGGACGTCTCGCGCGCCCGCATCTGCCAGCTCGACGAGTACGTCGGGCTGCCCGCGGGCCACCCGGAGTCCTACCGCTCCGTGGTGCTGCGCGAGGTCGTCGAACCGCTCGGCCTGTCCGAGGATTCCTTCATGGGCCCCGACGGCTCCGCCGAGGACATCCCGGCCGCCTGCGAGGCGTACGACAAGGCGCTCGCCGAGGCCGGCGGGGTCGACATCCAGCTCCTCGGCATCGGCACCGACGGCCACATCGGCTTCAACGAGCCGTGCTCCTCGCTCGCGTCCCGCACCCGGATCAAGACGCTCACCGAGCAGACCCGGATCGACAACGCGCGCTTCTTCGGCGACGACGTCTCCCAGGTGCCGCACCACGTGATCACCCAGGGCATCGGCACCATCCTGGAGGCCCGCCACCCGATCCTGCTCGCCACCGGCGAGGGCAAGGCGGACGCCGTGGCGCAGACGGTGGAGGGGCCGGTGGCCTCGATCGTGCCCGCCTCTGCGCTGCAGTTGCACCCGCACGCGACGGTGGTGGTCGACGAGGCCGCCGCCGCCAAGCTGAAGCTGGCGGACTACTTCCGTGCCACGTACGCGTCGAAGCCGTCCTGGCAGGGGCTGTAGCCGCACCGCGGCCCGGCCGGAAACGTCGGAGGCCCGGAGCACCCGAGGTGGGTGCTCCGGGCCTCCTGGCATCCGGACCGGCACGATCCGCGCGAACGGACAGCCGTGCGGGCGGACGTCGTACGGGGCCGGGGGTGTGGTGCGCCCCCTCTCCCCGCACCACGCCTCGGTTCTCAGTCCTCCGTGCCGCCCCGCGCGATGATCTCCGCGGCCGCCTGCCCGCAGACGCGGGCGGCGCCGTGCGTGGCGATGTGCAGTGCTCCCCTGGCGGGTGCCTGCGGGACGCCCATCTCGACCACGACCGTGTCGGGGCGCCGCGCGACCAGGGCGTCCAGGGCCTCGCCCATCCAGGCGTGACGGTGCGCGTCGCGGACGACCACGACGATGCGCCGCTCCCCCGCCGCCCGCACCACGGCGGCCGCGGGCTCCTCGGTCTCGCCGTCGTACATGCCCGTCCGCGTGCCCGGTACCAGCCGGTCCAGCTCGGCGGCCACGCCCCAGGGCGTCTCGTCGCCGACCGCGATGTTCGACGCGGAGGTGAACGAGGCGACATAGGCGGGCGCGGTCAGCGGTTCGGCGGAGCCGGTCACGCGCACGGCGCGGCGGGCGGCGACCAGGCCGATGCCGGAACCGGCCGCGGTGCCGGGCGCGGTCCCCTCCTGCGCTGCCGCGCCCGGCTCCGAACCGGCCCCCTTCGCCGCCCGCGTCCAGGACGCGAGGGCGCGTACCCGCGCGGCCGCGTCCGCGAGCCGCTCCTCGGGGAGTTCGCCGTTGCGCACGGCCGCGACCAGCGCGTCGCGCAGCCGCAGCACGGTGCCGTCGTCCTCCAGGCCGCCGCCGACGCACAGCGCGTCGGCGCCCGCGGCGATGGCGAGGACGGAACCGCGCTCGATGCCGTAGGTCCCGGCGATGGCCCGCATCTCGACGGCGTCGGTGACGATCAGGCCGTCGTAGCCCAGTTCCTCGCGCAGCAGGCCGGTGAGGATCCGCGGGCTGACCGTCCCGGGGCGGTCCGCGTCGAGCGCGGGGAGCAGGATGTGCGCGCTCATCACGCACTTGGAGCCCGCCTCGATGGCGGCGCGGAAGGGCACCAGCTCCCGGGCGTGCAGGGTCTCCAGGTCGACGTCGATGCGGGGCATCGCGTGGTGCGAGTCGATGGCGGTGTCGCCGTGCCCGGGGAAGTGCTTGGTGCAGGCGGCGACTCCGGACGCCTGGAGGCCCTCGATGTACGCGGCGGTGTGCCGGGCGACGAGCCGGGTGTCGGCGCCGAAGGCGCGAACGCCGATGATCGGGTTGTCCGGGTTGGAGTTGATGTCGGCGGACGGGGCCCAGTTGAGGTCGACGCCGCACTCGGCGAGCCGGCGGCCCAGCTCCCGGGCGACCGCGCGGGTCAGGCCCACGTCGTCGACGTACCCGAGCGCGAGGTTGCCGGGGAAGGAGGAGCCGGTGCGGACCTCCAGCCGGGTGACGTCGCCGCCCTCCTCGTCGATCGCCACGAGGAGGTCCTCGCGCTCGGCCCTGAGCTGGGCGGTGAGCGCGGTGACCTGCTCGGGCGTCTGGACGTTGCGGCCGAACAGCGCGACGGAGGCGAGCCCTTCGTCGACCCTGCGCAGCACCCAGTCCGGGGCGGTGGTGCCGGTGAATCCGGGCTGGAGGACGGCGAGGGCGTCACGGGTGAGGGTGTCCGTGGCAGAGGTCAGGGTGGTCATGAGGCAGCGTTATCCCTTCACGGCGCCGTCGGTGAGGCCGCTGACGGCCCTGCGCTGCAGGAAGACGAAGAGGATGAGGATCGGGATCGCGAAGATCGACGCCGCGGCCATGGTGGCGCCCCAGTCGTTGCCGAACTGGCTCTGGAACTGCGAGAGCCACAGCGGCAGCGTCTTGGCCTCGGGGTCCTTGTTGAGGATCAGGACCAGCGGGAACTCGTTCCACGCGGTGATGAAACCGAAGAGCGAGGTGGCCATCAGTCCGGGCGCGAGGAGCGGCAGGATCACCTTGACGAACGCCTGCGGGCGGGTGCAGCCGTCGACCATGGCGGACTCCTCCAGTTCCTTGGGCACCGCGGCGACGTAGCCGCGCAGCGTGAGGAGCGTGAAGGGGAGCACCATCATCATGTAGAAGAGCGTCAGCGGGACCAGGCTGTTGAGCATGTCCGCGTCGCGCACCAGCATGTAGATCGCGATGACCATGACCTCCCAGGGCGCCATCTGGGCCACCATGAACGTCACGATCAGGCCCTTGCGTCCGCGGAACCGCATGCGCGCCACGGCGAACGAGGCGAAGAGCGCGAGGAACAGGGAGAAGACCACCGCGAGCAGGGTGACGGTCAGCGAGTTCCGGACCAGTGTCCAGAAGTGCTCCACGCCGACGGCCTTCTCGAAGTGCTCGAAGGTGATCTCGGTGGGGAACCAGACCGGGGTCTCGGTGATGATGTCACCGGTGGGCTTGAAGGCCGTGGTGAACATCCAGTAGACGGGGAAGACCAGCCCGACGAACAGGATGACGGCGAGGGCGTTGGGCCAGACGCGGCCGAACAGCGAGCGCTTCACAGCTCGTCCTCCTCTTGCTTGAGAACGATGCGGAGGTAGTAGGAGGTCAGCCCCAGCATGATCAGGATGGTGAGCAGGGAGATCGCGGCACCCATGCCGTAGTGCTGGTTGCCGACACCCTCGACGAACGCGTAGATCGGCAGCGTCTCGGTGAGGCGGGTGGGTCCGCCCTGGTTGATGATGTAGATCTGCGGGAACGCCTTGAAGACCCAGATGACTTCGAGGAAGGTCGTGGCGTAGAGGAAGGGCCGCAGGAAGGGCATGGTCACGGAGGTGAAGCTCTTCCAGGCGCCGGCGCCGTCGAGCGAGGCTGCCTCGTACAGCTCCTTGGGGATCGTCGTGGTCGCCGCGTAGAGGTTGATCGCGACGAACGGGATCGACTGCCAGACGATCATCAGGGTGACCACGAAGAACGTGGAGAACTGCGATCCGGTCCAGTTGAAGTCGGCCATCGAGTGCCAGCCGAGCTTGTCCAGAACGTAGTTGACGACCCCGAAGCGCGAGGCGAACAGCCACTGGTACACCGTCGAGGCGGCCACGATCGGCATGGCCCAGGCGAGGATGAGCCCGAGCATCAGGGCGAAGCGCATCTTCTTGCCGAGGCGGGCGAGGAGCAGGCCGATGAGGGTGCCGAGCACCATGATCAGCCCGACGTTGACGGCGGTGAAGACGATGGTGCGGAGGGTGACTCTCCAGAAGTCCTCACCGGTGAGGATCTCCTGGTAGTTCTTGAAGCCGTTCCACTCGGTGACATGCTGGATGAGCTGCCCCATGTTGAGGTTCTGGAACGACAGCAGGATGTTCTTCACCAGGGGATACCCGAGGAAGACCGCCGTCACCGCGAGCGCGGGAACCATCAGCAGGTACGGCGCGGCGCCGGCACCCACTCTCCGCTTTCTGTCCCCGTGCTGCCCGACGGGTGGTGTCCCGCCCTGACCGCGGACGGCGGCCGTCTTGGCCACGTCCGAGGGATCGGTTTGCACTGCCATGCTCGCCATCTCTTCCAACAAAGCCCTACACGGAACGGCGCGTACGGCCGGGGCGGCGGGTGGTGACCCGCCGCCCCGGCGCGGGACGCGTGACTGCGATTACTGCTGCTGGCCGAGGCGCTTGTTGAGCTCGCCCTCGACCTGCTTGGCGGCGTCGGCCGGCGACTTGCCCTGCAGGACCAGCGTCATGTAGGTCTTGATCGGGTTCGGCGGGTTCTCGACCGGCGCCCACTCCGGGATCAGCGGCGTGGTACCACCGGACTTGGAGGCGGCCGGACCGGCTGCCTCGGCTGCGGGCTGGCCCACGGTGTACTTCTGCATGGCGTCGTTCTTCGGAGACCAGCCGACCTCCTTGATGAGCGCGCCGTCGTTCTTCTCGGAGAGCGCGATCTTCAGGAACTCCTTGGCCAGCTCCTGCTTCTTGCTGCCCGCGGCCACGGCGAGGTTGGAGCCACCGAGGAACACGCCCTCGGGCTTGTCCGCGGTCTCACCGGGGATGGTGAAGAAGCCGATGTCGTCCTTGATGGCGGGGTTGGCCTGGATGGCGGTGCCGGCCTCGTAGCCCATCGCGATGATGGCACCGGTCTTGCCCTTGGCGAAGACCTCGGCCTGCTGCGGGGTGGCCTCGTCCTTGTCCTTGGGCGCCTTGGAGTAGGACTGGTACTGCTTGTAGACGTCCATGGCCTCGGCGACCTTCGGGTCGGCCAGGTTGGAGACGTACTTGTCGCCTTCCTTCTTGACCGGCGAGACGTCCTTGCCGACGAGCAGGCCGTCGAAGAAGTACCAGTTCTGGCCGGGCAGGTAGATGGGCTCGGCGTTGCCCTTCTCCTTGATGGCGTCGAACGCCTTGAAGAGGTCGGCGCGGGTCTTCGGCGTCTCGGTGATGCCGGCTTCCTTGAAGACCTTCTTGTTGTACATGACCACGCGGTTGCCCACGTACCACGGCAGGGCGTACTGCTTGTCCTCGTAGACGGAGGGCGCGTTGACGCCGTCGGCCCAGGCGGAGCCGATCTCCTTCTTGAGGTCGGCGAGCTCGGCGAGGCCACCGGTCTTGGCGTAGGCCGGGGTCTGGGTGTTACCGATCTCCAGGACGTCCGGCGGGTTGGACTCGGAGAGGGCCGTCGTGACCTTCTGCTGAATACCGTTCCATTCCTGGACCTCGATCTTCAGCTTGGCCTTGGTCTTCTGCTCGAACTCCTCGGTGACGGCCTTCGTCCAACCGGGCGGGTTCGATCCGGACATGGTCCAGACGGTGAGCGTCTCGCCCTTGTAGCCGTCCGCACCGGCCTTCTTGCCACCCTTGTCACCGTCGTCCGACCCGCACGCCGCGAGGCCGATCATCATGCCCGCGACGCCGATCGCCGCGATGAGCTTGCGCTTCACGCCAAACCCTCCTCAGGGATACTGCAACCCCGCCCACCACCGCGAAGACATTCGACGATTACTGCTGGGGCTGGACCTGGTCTTTAATGGTTTAGACCAGTACCGGGAGCTTGGCCTAGACCTTTATGGGTGTCAAGGGTGTATAAGAGGTGCACTCGCGTCCGTTATAGGACCGACATCTAAGGGAGGGCGACGACCCGTGACCGGACCGTGCCACCATGTGAGCCGCGACAGACGGAGGAACCGGTGACGGCAGCAGCGCAGCAGTCGGGAAGGCGGGCCATGGGCGCCGACGGGGGCAATGCGGAGAACGAGACGGGTGCGGCCACACGGACGGCGCGCGTCCCGAAGTACTACCGCCTGAAGCGGCATCTCCTCGACATGACGGACACCATGCCGCCCGGTACCCCCGTGCCGCCGGAGCGCACCCTGGCCGCCGAGTTCGACACCTCGCGCACGACCGTGCGCCAGGCGCTCCAGGAACTGGTCGTCGAGGGCCGGCTGGAGCGCATCCAGGGCAAGGGCACCTTCGTGGCCAAGCCGAAGGTCTCGCAGGCCCTCCAACTCACCTCGTACACCGAGGACATGCGTGCCCAGGGGCTGGAACCCACGTCCCAGCTACTGGACATCGGCTACGTCACGGCCGACGACACGCTCGCCGGGCTGCTCGACATCACGGCCGGCGGCCGGGTGCTGCGGATCGAGCGGCTGCGGCTCGCCAGCGGGGAGCCGATGGCGATCGAGACCACCCACCTTTCGGCCAAACGCTTTCCGGCGCTGCGCCGTTCACTGGTGAAGTACACGTCGCTCTACACCGCGCTGTCCGAGGTGTACGACGTCAGACTGGCCGAGGCCGAGGAGACCATCGAGACCTCGCTCGCCACCCCGCGCGAGGCGGGGCTGCTCGGCACGGACGTGGGCCTGCCGATGCTGATGCTCTCCCGGCACTCGCTGGACGGGAGGGGCGAGCCCGTGGAATGGGTGCGGTCGGTCTACCGGGGCGACCGGTACAAGTTCGTGGCGCGCCTGAAGCGGCCGATGGACTGAACGGTCCCGAGCGCGGGCGTCCACCGGGTGGTTCGACGGTCTGCGCGTGTCCCGGTCGGCGAACGGGTCCGTGCGCGAGCGCCCGCCGGGGCCACGCACCGCGCGACCGGCTCGTCCGATGGGCCGTCCCGTCCGGCCCTGCCCGTCCTCACGGTCCCGCCGGGCCGCCCGGCCCTCCCGACCGCCCCCGTGGAACGCGCCGCCACGGGGCGGTTCGCATGTCGCACGCCCTCAACTCCCGTACGTCTGACCATATTCCGAATATGCGCACCCAGCCGCGGAACCGATTCCGGGCGGAAATGCGGTCAGGGGGTGACGGTGACCGAATCCCTCCCCTAGATTTCCTGCGCGTCGCAGCAGGTGATCAGCGAGGGGACGGAGTCGCCGCATGACAGCAAGTCCGAAGGACGTGTCCGCAAGCCCGGACCGGAGGCCGCCCGCGATCACGCCGGTGCGGGTGGTCATCGCCCTCTGTCTCGTCGCGCCGTTCGTCGCGATGCTCTGGGTGAGTTCGTACGCGAAGGTGGATCCCGCCTTCATCGGTATTCCGTTCTTCTACTGGTACCAGATGCTCTGGGTGCTGATCTCCACCGCGCTCACGGCCGTCGCCCACAAGCTGTGGCAGCGCGACCAGCGCGCCCGCAAGGGGGGTGACCAGGCGTGAAGGACGGTGTGAACGGCGTCGCGCTCGGCGTCTTCGTCTTCTTCTTCGCGGCCGTCACGGTCATGGGCTTCCTGGCGGCACGCTGGCGCCGGGCCGAGAACGAGGCCAGCCTCGACGAATGGGGCCTGGGCGGACGGTCGTTCGGCACCTGGGTCACCTGGTTCCTGCTCGGTGGCGACCTGTACACCGCGTACACCTTCGTCGCCGTTCCCGCGGCGATCTACACGGCGGGCGCGGCGGGCTTCTTCGCCGTGCCGTACACGATCCTGGTGTATCCGCTGATCTTCACCTTCCTGCCCCGGTTGTGGTCGGTCTCGCACCGGCACGGATACGTGACGACGTCCGACTTCGTCCGCGGGCGCTTCGGCTCGAAGGGGCTGTCGCTGGCGGTCGCCGTCACCGGCATCCTCGCCACGATGCCCTACATCGCGCTGCAACTCGTCGGCATCCAGGCGGTGCTGGACGTGATGGGCGTCGGCGGCGGCGAGAACACGCACTGGTTCGTCAAGGACCTGCCGCTGCTGCTCGCGTTCGCGGTGCTCGCCGCGTACACCTACTCGTCGGGGCTGCGGGCCCCCGCGCTGATCGCGTTCGTCAAGGACGGCCTGATCTACCTGGTCATCGTGGTGGCGATCGTCTACATCCCGATCAAGCTGGGCGGGTTCCACGACATCTTCGCCGCCGCCCAGGAGAAGTTCGCCGGCCCGCCCGGCGGGAAGCCGACCGGCGCCCTGGCACCCGGCGAGGCGACCCAATGGGCTTACGCCACCCTCGCGTTGGGCTCTGCGCTGGCGCTCTTCATGTATCCGCACTCGATCACGGCGACGCTCTCCAGCCGCAGCCGTGATGTGATCCGGCGCAACACCACGATCCTGCCGCTGTACTCGTTGATGCTGGGCATGCTGGCGCTCCTCGGCTTCATGGCGATCGCCGCCGGGATCAAGGTGGAGAACGGGCAGCTGGCCATTCCGCAGCTGTTCGAGAGCATGTTCCCCGACTGGTTCGCGGGCGTCGCGTTCGCCGCCATCGGCATCGGCGCGCTGGTGCCCGCCGCGATCATGTCGATCGCGGCGGCGAACCTCTTCACCCGCAACATCTACAAGGACTTCCTGAAACCGGACGCGACCCCGCAGGAGGAGACCAAGGTCTCCAAGCTGGTGTCGCTGCTGGTGAAGGTCGGGGCGCTGGCCTTCGTCCTCACCATGGACAAGACGGTCGCGATCAACTTCCAGCTGCTGGGCGGGATCTGGATCCTCCAGACCATGCCGGCCCTGGTCGGCGGCCTGTTCACCCGCTGGTTCCACCGCTGGGCACTGCTCGCGGGCTGGGCGGTCGGCATGGTGTACGGGACGGTCGCCGCGTACGGGGTCGCCGGCCCGACCCAGGCCCACTTCGGCGGATCGTCCGCGAAGATCCCCGGCATCGGTGAGATCGGTTACATCGGCCTGACGGCGTTCCTGCTGAACGTGGCGGTGACGGTGGTGCTGACGATCGTCCTGAACGCGGTGAAGGCGCCCGCCGGCGTCGACGAGACCTCCCCGGCCGACTACACGGCGGACGCGGGCGACCCGGGCGTCCGGGTGGAGCTGCCGCCGGCCGTGCCCGAGCCCCCGAGCGCGGCGGCGACGCCGGGCGGCGGCCACTGAGGACGACTGCTTCCACGGCTCGCAGCGGGCGGTCGCCGACCGCTCCCCGCGCGTCAGGAACGGGTCGGCCACCGGCCCCCGGCGTTTTCTGAACGCGCGACCGCCGCCCGCCCCCGCGGCCCCGGGACGGGGCGGCCACCGGCCCGTCCCGGGACGCTCCGGCGCTCGGGAACGGGCGGCCCGCCCGGCCGCCGCGCGTCGCTCCGGCGACCCGCCCACAAGGCCCCAGGACGGGCCGTCGCGCCCCTTTCCGGAGGGGCCGCGACGGCCCGTCGACCGCCTCCCGAAAGGCCCGCAGAACGCGATCCACGGTTCCGGCCCGCACCGATCGACACAACATGTGGGGGCTGCCGCATCGAGCGGCCCCCACATGTATGCTCATGCTCGCTGTCGTCGCAGGGGAATCCGGTGCGAATCCGGAACTGTCCCGCAACGGTATGTTCGGTGCGCTTTTGCGCAGTCCCGAGCGAGTCCGATGACCTGTCGACAGCGCATCCGGTTCGACCGATCCGGATGCCAGACGTCCGGGCCTCGCGGATGGGCCGGTGGACGCCGTACGCAGCGCTGCCCCGCCCCGGGCCCGGCCTGCCCGGCCGCCCCACTCCCCCGCCGGCCCCGAGCCGAGCGAGGGAGAGCACCGCGTGACCATCGCGCCAGCCGATCCGGCCTCAGTCGCCGTGTCCGAAGCGACCGTGTCCGAGGCGGCCGAGTCCGGGGGAACCGCACACGACGGGCCCGGTACCGCACACGACGAGCCCGGGACCGCGCTGCTGCGGACCCTGACCGCCCTCACCGTCGACCTGCCCGACACCGACCCCGGCCGGGTGGCCGCCGCCGCGCTGCGCGGGCGCAGCGCCCGGGCGGACGAGGCCGAGTTGCGGGCGCTGGCGACCGAGGCCGCCGCGGGGCTGATCTCCGAGGACCCCGCATACTCCCGGCTCGCCGCCCGGCTGCTGACCCGCGCCATCGCGGATGAGGCGGCGGGGCAGGGCGCGGTCTCCTTCTCCGCGTCCGTCGCCGTCGGCCACCGCGAGGGCCTGATCGCGGACCGCACCGCCGCGTTCGTCCAGGCGCACGCCGCCACCCTGGACGCGCTGGTCGAACGTTCCCTCGCCGACGGCGCCGACGACCGGTTCGGCTACTTCGGGCTGCGCACCCTGCACAGCCGCTACCTGCTGCGCCACCCGCACACCCGTCAGGTCGTCGAGACCCCGCAGCACTTCATGCTGCGGGTGGCGTCCGGGCTCGCCGAGGACGACTCCCCGCGTGCCGTGGACGAGGTCGCGGCGCTGTACGGACTGATGAGCCGGCTCGACTACCTCCCCTCCTCCCCCACGCTGTTCAACTCCGGTACCCGGCACCCGCAGATGTCGTCCTGCTATCTGCTGGACTCCCCGCTCGACGAACTCGACTCGATCTACGACCGCTACCACCAGGTGGCGCGCCTCTCCAAGCACGCGGGCGGCATCGGTCTGCCGTACTCCCGCATCCGGGCCCGCGGTTCGCTGATCCGGGGCACCAACGGGCACTCGAACGGGATCGTGCCGTTCCTGAAGACGCTCGACGCCTCCGTGGCGGCGGTCAACCAGGGCGGCCGTCGCAAGGGCGCGGCCGCCGTCTACCTGGAGACCTGGCACGCGGACATCGAGGAGTTCCTGGAGCTGCGCGACAACACCGGCGAGGACGCCCGCCGTACGCACAACCTGAACCTCGCGCACTGGATCCCCGACGAGTTCATGCGCCGGGTCGACGCGGACGGCGAGTGGTCGCTGTTCTCCCCGTCCGACGTGCCCGGGCTGGTCGACCTGTGGGGCGAGGAGTTCGACGCCGCGTACCGGGCCGCCGAGGCGAAGGGGCTGGCCCGCAAGACGCTGCCGGCCCGGGAGCTGTACGGACGGATGATGCGCACCCTCGCGCAGACCGGCCAGGGCTGGATGACGTTCAAGGACGCCGCCAACCGTACCGCGAACCAGACCGCCGAGCCGGGCCGTGTCGTCCACTCGTCGAACCTGTGCACCGAGATCCTGGAGGTCACCGACGACGGCGAGACGGCCGTCTGCAACCTGGGCTCGGTCAACCTCGGCGCGTTCGTCACGGGCGGGGACATCGACTGGGAGCGGCTGGACGCCACCGTCCGCACCGCCGTGACCTTCCTCGACCGGGTCGTCGACATCAACTTCTACCCGACCGAGCAGGCCGCCCGCTCCAACGCCAAGTGGCGCCCGGTGGGCCTGGGCGCCATGGGCCTCCAGGACGTCTTCTTCCAGCTGCGGCTGCCGTTCGACTCCGCGGAGGCCCGCGCGCTGTCCACGCGGATCTCCGAGCGGATCATGCTGGCCGCGTACGAGGCGTCCTGCGACCTCGCGGAACGGTCGGGTCCGCTGCCCGCCTGGGAGCGGACGCGGGCCGCTCGCGGCGTGCTGCACCCCGACCACTACGCCACCGAGCCGAACTGGCCGGAGCGCTGGGAGGCGCTGCGCGCCCGGGTCGCGAGGACCGGCATGCGCAACTCGCTGCTGCTCGCCATCGCGCCGACGGCGACGATCGCCTCGATCGCGGGCGTGTACGAGTGCATCGAGCCGCAGGTCTCCAACCTCTTCAAGCGCGAGACGCTCAGCGGTGAGTTCCTCCAGGTCAACGCGTACCTGGTGGACGACCTGAAGCGGCTGGGCGTGTGGGACGCGCGGACCCGCGAGGCGCTGCGCGAGGCGAACGGCTCGGTACAGGGCTTCGCCTGGATCCCCGAGGACGTGCGGACGCTGTACCGCACCGCGTGGGAGATCCCGCAGCGCGGCCTGATCGACATGGCCGCGGCCCGTACCCCGTTCCTCGACCAGAGCCAGTCGCTGAACCTCTTCATGGAGACGCCGACCATCGGCAAGCTCTCCTCGATGTACGCGTACGCCTGGAAGAAGGGGCTGAAGACGACGTACTACCTGCGCTCGCGCCCGGCCACCCGGATCGCCCGCGCCGCCTCCGGCCGTACCGCGGCGAGCGCCCCCGTCCCCGCCCAGCAGGCTCCGGTCCTCGACGCGGACGCGATCGCCTGCTCCCTGGAAAACCCCGAGTCCTGCGAGGCCTGCCAGTAATGACCGACACCAACTCCGGGAAGAACCTGCTCGACCCGGGCTTCGAACTGACCCTGCGCCCCATGCGCTACCCGGACTTCTACGAGCGCTACCGGGACGCGATCAAGAACACCTGGACCGTCGAGGAGGTCGACCTCCACTCGGACGTCGCCGACCTCGCGAAGCTCTCGCCGGGCGAGCAGCACATGATCGGCCGGCTGGTCGCGTTCTTCGCGACGGGTGACTCGATCGTCGCGAACAACCTCGTCCTCACGCTCTACAAGCACATCAACTCCCCCGAGGCGCGGCTGTACCTGAGCCGTCAGCTGTTCGAGGAGGCCGTGCACGTCCAGTTCTATCTGACGCTGCTGGACACCTACCTGCCCGACCCGGACGACCGCGCGGCGGCGTTCGCGGCGGTCGAGAACATCCCGTCGATCCGTGAGAAGGCCGAGTTCTGCTTCAAGTGGATGGCCGCCCTGGACGGGCAAGGAGGGGTGGAGAAGATCGAGCGGCTGGAGACGAAGGCGGACCGCCGCCGCTTCCTGCTGAACCTGATCTGCTTCGCGGCGTGCATCGAGGGCCTGTTCTTCTACGGCGCGTTCGCGTACGTCTACTGGTTCCGTTCGCGGGGACTGCTGCACGGTCTCGCCACGGGCACCAACTGGGTGTTCCGTGACGAGACGATGCACATGAGCTTCGCGTTCGACGTCGTGGACACCGTCCGCAAGGAGGAGCCGGACCTCTTCGACGACGAGCTCCAGCAGCAGGTGACCGACATGCTGAAGGAGGCCGTGGCGGCGGAGCTGCAGTTCGGCCGCGACCTGTGCGGTGACGGCCTGCCCGGCATGAACACGGAGTCCATGCGGCAGTACCTGGAGTGCGTGGCCGACCAGCGGCTGGCGCGCCTCGGCTTCCCGACGGTCTACGGCTCCGAGAACCCGTTCTCGTTCATGGAGCTCCAGGGCGTGCAGGAGCTGACGAACTTCTTCGAGCGCCGGCCGTCCGCGTACCAGGTGGCGGTGGAGGGCTCGGTCGACCTCGACGAGGACTTCTGACCCCCTGATCCGGAAGGGTCCGGACCAGTCCTAGACCCGGGCCCAGCTTCTGAGGTGGGGGCGCCGCGCGGCCGTGACGGGCCGCGCGGCGTCCGCCGTTCCCGGCGGCGCCTCCGCGCGGCCCCGTTCCGCCTCCCGCAGCTCGCGGTCGATGCGGCGTTCCCGGGCGAGTCCGGCCAGGGTGGGCAGCAGGAAGAGAACGATGAGAGCGGAAATGCCAAGGATGTCCAGGAGCGTGTTCATGGCTCCACTCTCGTCCGCGCGCCCGCTCTCCGGCAGTGGCAGGACTGCCATGCACCATCGATTTGCTGCCACACTGGTGGGATGCTGAACAACGTCGCCGCTCTGCTGCTCGACGAGGTCCACCCCTTCGAACTGGGGGTGCTGTGCGAGGTCTTCGGCCTCGACCGCAGTGCCGAGGGCCTTCCGGTCCACGATTTCGCCGTGGTGTCCGCCGAGGGCCCGGCGCTGCGGACGCACGCCGGGTTCACGATCGGCACCCCGTACGGCCTCGACCGGCTGGAGGAGGCGGATCTCATCGCCGTGCCGGCCTCCGGCGACTCCGGCGGCCGGGACTACCCCGAGGAGGTCCTCGACGCCCTGCGCCGGGCCGTGGGCCGGGGCGCGCGGGTGCTGAGCGTCTGCTCCGGCGCGTTCGTCCTCGGTGCGGCCGGGCTGCTGGACGGCCGCCGCTGCACCACCCACTGGCGCCATACCGACCAGCTCGCCCGGCGCTTTCCACGCGCCGTCGTCGAGCCCGACGTGCTGTACGTGGACGCCGGCCCGGTCGTCACCTCGGCGGGCACGGCGGCCGGGATCGACGCCTGCCTGCACCTGGTCCGGCAGGCGTACGGCTCCGACACCGCCAACGCGATCGCCCGCCGCATGGTGGTGCCGCCCCACCGGGACGGCGGCCAGGCGCAGTACATAGAGCGGCCGTTGCCGCGCACCCGCTGCGACACGGTCGGGGAGACGCTGGTGTGGATGGAGCGCCACCTCGACCAGGAGATGACGGTCGACCAACTGGCGGCGCAGGCGCACATGTCACCGCGCACCTTCGCCCGCCGCTTCCAGCAGGAGACCGGCACGACGCCGTACCGCTGGCTGCTGCGCCAGCGGGTGCTGCTGGCCCAGCACCTGCTGGAGACGTCCGACGAGACCGTGGACACGATCGCCGGGCGCACCGGGTTCGGGACGGCGGCGGCGCTGCGCCATCAGTTCGTCCGGTCGCTGGGCACCACTCCGCACGCCTATCGCCGCACCTTCCGCGGTTCGGCCGCCTGACCCGGGCCGGGGCCGGGTGTCAGACGCCGCAGTTCGGGGCCGACCAGTAGTGGCTGGGGCCCTGGTTGACGTGGATGTGGTCGCCGTGGCCCGGGTAGCCCGGGCCGAGGATCCCGTTGAAGCCGTGGTTGCGGGCCTGCTTGGCGAGGGTGCACAGGGAGTGCGGCCCCGCGCCGAGATCTGCCGCGTCCCCGTACATGTGACGGCTGTTGGCCGCGCCCCCGACCGCGCAGTTGCAGGTCTGGGACCGGAAGCCGCTGGTGACCCGGATCGACTGGTCACCGAGCGCGTGCCGCAGCGCCTCCAGCTTCCACATGGTGCTCAGCGCGTTCGCCTTCGCCGTGCCCGCCGCCACGGCACCGCCCGCCCAGGTGGTGTTGCACTGGTTGAGTTCGGCGTACGTGAAGTGGGCCGGGGTGCAGTCGTTGTCCTGGAGCTCGTAGATCTTGGCCTGGGTGGCCGGGCCCGCGATGCCGTCGGCCGCCAGGCCGTAGGCGGCCTGGAAGCGCTTGACGGCGGCGGTGGTCGCCGGGCCGTAGGAGCCGTCGATGGCGAGTACGGAGTTGTACCCGGGGTAGCCGGCCACCCGGATCTGGAGCTGGACGACGTCGTTGCCGGTGGCGCCCGGGGACAGTGTGCGGGTCCAGGTGTAGCAGCCGTCCGCCTGCGCGGTGCCCGCGGTGACCACGGCCCCACCCCACAAGAAAGCCATGGTCATGACAAGTCCGAGCAGGAGTCGTGCGGTGCGTCTGAACATGAAGGGCTCCCTGTCGCCGCGAAGGCATGATGAGGATGTGGTGAGAGAGCCTGTCGGAGGAGTCGACGCGCGTCAACCACCCTTGAGTTACAGGAAGTTGACGACCCGGTGAGCGCGGAACGCGGTGGGCCCGACTCCTCCGCGAGCGGGAGGAGCCGGGCCCACCGGTGGACCGCGATCAGCGCTCTCAGTCGTTCGGCACGGTCTCGTAGCGCGGCGTGCCCTCCGCCATCTGCCGCAGCGCGTCCTTGCGGTCGCGCTTGGACAGCCGGTCGATGTACAGGTATCCGTACAGGTGGTCCGTCTCGTGCTGCAGGCAACGGGCGAAGTAGCCGGTGCCCCGCACCTTGATCGGGTTGCCCTTGGCGTCCTGTCCCCGGACCACCGCGTAGTCCGGGCGGGCCAGCGGGGCGTACACCGTGGGCACGGAGAGGCAGCCCTCGTTGGAGTCGTCCAGCACCCGGTCCTCGGGCGCCAGCTCCTCCAGCACGGGGTTGCAGACGGCACCCACGTGCCGCACGCCCTCGTCGTCGGGGCAGTCGTAGACGAAGACCTTCAGGTCGACGCCGATCTGGTTGGCGGCCAGGCCCACGCCCTCCGCGGTCCGCTGGCTGGCGAACATGTCGTCGATCAGCCGGGCCAGGTCGTCGTCGAACTCGGTGACGTCCTTGCACTCCTTGTGCAGCACCGGGTTGCCCACGACCGTGATCGGACGGGAGGTGCCGCGCTCGCGATGCGCCGTCTCACGCTCCTCGCAGTCCTCGGTGTCGACGACGAATTCCTCGTCGTCGGCGCTGATCCGCTCGTCCGTCTCCTGCTGCGCCATGTCCGCCGTACGCCTTCCTCAAAAACCTCAAACCGGGCATCCGAAACCATCCGTGGCGTCCGGGCCCCGAGCACCCGGGCACCGCGACGGTGCCCGTACAGCCTACGGGCACCGGTCAGCAGACTTCTTCGAGATCCCGCCACTCGCGGCTGTCCGGGCTGTCCGCGACCCAGCCGTCCAGCAGCCCGCGCACCAGCCCGGCCGGGGCCGCTATCCCGCACTCCCGCTCCGGCACCCACAGCTCACCGGCCGTGCGGTGCCCCAGCGGGCCCGGGTGCCCCGGCTCGCTGTGGTCGTGCGGGTCCAGGTGCTCGCCGTCGCCCTCGTCGCTCTCCATCCGGCTCTCCGAGCAGGCCCGGCACAGCAGGCGCACCGACGACGACCAGTCCTCCGCGGCGAACCCGGCGTCGGACGCCAGGCGCTCCAGCGCGTCCCGGTCCGCCTCCGTGGCCGCCTCCAGCAGCACCACCCAGGTGGGAACGGGCGACGGCGCCCACAGCTCGATCTCGTCGAAGACCGGGTACGCGGGCCCGGCGGCGGTCACCCGCTCCCCGTTCGGCACGCCGTCGTGGAGGACGACCTCGCCCCAGCGGCGGCCGGACGACGGCAGCGGGATGGAGAGCACCTCCATCCTGGCCGGATCGAGCCTGCGCCCCCACACCACCTCGGCCTCGCCCTCCGGCGACAGCCGTACCGCGGCGCTGCCCAGCTCCATGCCGACGGGCTCGCTGCCCGCCGCAGACGTGTGCTGGCCGCCACCCGGCACCTTCAGGCCGTACGCCTGCCAGGCGCGGCGCGCCAGCGGCCAGTCCTGGAGCGCGGTGGCGGCAATCCCGACGTTCCACCAGTCGGGAGCGCCGGAGTCCTTGTCGAGCAGCGCGACGGCCCTCAGGCCGGCGGCCCTCGCCTGTTCCCAGTCGTGCCGGAACTTGTGCAGCAGTGCCAGGTTGAACCACGACTCCGAGAGCCAGGGCTCCAGGTCCGCCGCGCGTGTCAGCAGCGCGCCCGCGTCCTCGTACCGGCCGTCGCCGATCAGCGTGAACGCGCGGTCCGTGGCCTGCCGCCAAGAGGCGGAGGGCCGATGCCGTACCTTCCCGAAGATCCTCACGATTCCCGCCCGTCCCGAGTGAGAGCACGCCCTCGTTTTCCGCTCTCTCTTCGCATCCAACCATGCCGGGCCGGACGCCCGCTCATTACCCATGGGTTACCCGGACGGGACGGGAACCAGACCGCCCCGGGCCAGAACACGGGCCAGCGATTCCACGACCTCGGGCTGGTAGTCGTGCCCGGTACCCAGCCTGAGTTGTTCCAGCGCGCCGAGCGGCCCGATGAGACCTTCCCCGGACAGGTCGTCGTATGCGTTGACCGCCCGGACGATCCTGGCGGACAGCGGCTGCTCGCGGTACGGGTCGGCCTGCCGTTCCACCACGACCGCCACCTCTCCGTCCACCCCGGTCTGCCGGACGACCGCCCCGCCGAGCAGCGCGATGCGGCGCTGCTCGGCGGCGGGCAGGGTGGCGGTGGCCCCGTCCGGGACCGGATCGACGAGCGAGAGCTGGCCGATGTCGTGCATCAGGGCCGCGTACTCCAGCACCAGCAGCCGGTTCCCGGACAGGCCCAGCTCGCGGCCGACGGCGACGGAGAGCTCCGCGACCCTGCGGGCGTGCCCCGGCCGGGTGTGTCCGGCGATCTCGGTGGAGCGCGCGAGCGAGGTGATCGTCTGCCGGTAGGTGGTGCGCACCGCGACGAACCTGCGGAACGCGACCTGCGTCAGCAGCAGCGGCACGCACAGCACCGGCAGCGCCCACAGCCCGGCGACCGCGACCCCGAGGGCCATCACGACACCGGTCGCGCAGACCGCCGAGCCGATGCCGACGAGCCCCCGAAGCTCGTCGCGGAGCAGCGGCCCGTAGGGCGCGGGGGCTCCGACCGTGCCCCGGCGGCCGTGCGGGACGGACCGCGAGCGCGCCAGCAGGGCGGCGAGCACGGCGTCGCACAGCCCGGTCAGGACGAGGAGCAGCAGCGGGAGGAGCACGTGGTACGGCCCCTCGCCGAACCGGCCCGCGGTGTGCGCCGAGCCGTACAGCGGTTGGAAGCACATGGCGGCGAAGGCGACGGTCAGGACGCGGCGGGCGACCCGGTCGGGCGTCGGCGCGCTGCCGCGCGCCAGATGCGGCACGCAGGCGACGAGCTGCGCCGCGAGGAGCACGGCGATCACCTGGAGGACGTCGTGCCCGGCCGGTTCGCCGCCGACCCGGCCGAGGAGGGCGTACGCCAGCGCGCCCGCGGCCCCGAGCGGTGCGGGCTCGCGCTCGCCGGGCAGCGCGCCCCAGCGGGCCAGCTCGCCGACGGCGATCAGCAGCCCGAAGGCGAGGGCGGTGCCGGGGTCGTGGACGCCGGCCCAGAGGGTGTGGCCGAGCCCACCGAGGGCCAGGAGCCCGGCGGCGGCGCGGACGGCGAGCGGCACCGCGCCGGGCCGGGCGCCGGGCCGGACGCGGGCGCGGATCACCACGTACGGTCCGCGGTCCGTGGCGGACCGGGGACGGCGGGTGCCTCCCCGTGGGGCGCACCGGGCCGTTCCGGTGCACGCGGCCCGTCCGGCCTGTATCGCGCGTCCGTTCCGTCCCTCGGGGAGGGCGGAAGCGGCGTTCCGGCGTCGCCCGTGCCGGGGGCCTCCGCCCCGGCGCTCCGGGGCCGCGGAACGGTCTCGTCCGCCGTCACCGACGGGGTCCCCGGCCAGCCGTGCCGGTCCAGGGCGCGCACCAGCGCCCGCACCATCCGCGGGTCGAACTGCGTGCCCGCGCACCGCTTCAGTTCCGCGAGCGCCGCGTGCACCGGCCGTCCGCGCCGGTAGGACCGGGTCGACGTCATCGCGTCGAAGGCGTCGGCCACCGCGACGACCCGGGCGAACTCGGGGATCTCCCGCCCGCTGAGACCGTACGGATATCCGCTGCCGTCCAGCCGTTCGTGGTGGTGCAGGATCGCGGCCCGCGCCTCGCCGAGGAAGCCGATCCCCCGGACGATCTCGTGCCCGTACTCCGGATGCAGTTCGATCACCCGCCGCTCCTGCGGGGTGAGCGGTCCGTCCTTGCGGAGCACCCGGGTCGGCACACCGAGCTTGCCGACGTCGTGCAGGATGCCGGCGAACCGCAGGACTTCCAGGCGGCCCCGGTCCATGCCCAGTTCACGGGCGATGAGGACGGACGCGTGGCCCACCCGCTCGCTGTGGCCCCGGGTGTAGGTGTCCTTGATGTCGACGGCCTGCACCAGTGCCCGGATGGTGGCGCGGTGGGCGGCGTGCTCACGGTGGGACTGGGCGAAGACCCAGCACGAGATGTACATCGGCAACAGCACGATGAGGGCGGAGGGCGGTCCGTACGGGCCGCGCCACAGCACGGCCATCATCAGTCCGGCGAGCCCGTGCACCAGGTGCGGCCCCAGCGCGCGGGACAGCAGTCCGCTCCAGGCGTGCCGGACCGGCACCCGTTCGGCCACGGCCAGGATCGAACCGTCCAGCACGGTCAGCACGAGGCTGAAGACCAGGGCGGCGGCGCAGGCCGGCACGAGGGCGTACGGGAAGTCGGGGAGCCGGTCGCCGTCGGCTGCGGTGCCGCCGAGCGCGGCCCGGCCGCCGAGCAGGACGTGGACGGTCGAGGCCACCCAGACCGTGAGGGCGAGCTGCGCGGCCCGCCAGACGCGCCGGGCCGTGGCGGGCGGATCCTCCGCCCGGCCGACCAGCGAGCCGGGGACGGCGACCAGGGCCGCCGCCGCGGGTGGCAGCAGAAAGGCCCCGGCCAGCAGCAGCGGGAAGAACGATCCGGCGCTGATCGGCACGGAGCCCAGGAATGGCCAGCGCCCCGGCAGTTCACAGACGAGGTAGAGGCCGGTGAGCAGTCCAAGGGTGGCCCACGGTGTCCCGGCCCCCGGCCGCAAGGCGGGAAGCCCGCACGTCAGGGCGACGGCCGCGGCCGTCCCGATGTAGGCGCGTGTCGTCCCGCGTGTGGCTGCCACCCGCCCCGCCGCCCCTCAGCTCCATCGATGGAGGCGTCACGCTAGCGAGTCGCGCGTCCTGCCGAGCGGCAATGAAGCCGATTAGCACATTCGGGTGATGCTGTTCGGGCCGACGATCGTTCGGCCCCAGAAGCGGCCGGACGTCACTCCTTGGCAGCGGTCGGCCGGTCGGTCCCCGGGGACGTCACGTCCTGCTCCGGGACGACCTGGCCCGAGCGGATCAGCTCGATCCGGCCCATCACCTTGGACCGCAGGTCGCTCGGTACGTCGTCCTGGCCGCAGCAGCGCTTCACCAGCTTCTTCACCGCCTGCTCCAGGCCGTACTTCTCCAGGCACGGGGAGCACTCCTCGAAGTGGACCTCGAACTTGGTGCAGTCGCTGTCGGGCATCTCGTGATCGAGGAACTCGTAGAGATGATCGAGGACCTCTGAGCAGTCCGTCTCATGCGGCTCTCCGCAGCTCATGAGCCCGAGCCTTTCCGATCGTCCGACCCTCCGGCACCGGCCGGGACGAGCCCGCGCTCACGGGCGTAGTCCTCCAGCATGCCGCGCAACTGGCGGCGGCCCCGGTGCAGTCGGGACATCACCGTACCGATGGGAGTCCCCATGATGTCCGCGATCTCCTTGTAGGCAAAGCCCTCGACATCGGCGAGATACACGGCGATGCGGAACTCTTCGGGAATCGCCTGGAGAGCGGCCTTCACGTCGGAGTCCGGCAGGTGGTCGAGCGCCTGCGACTCCGCGGAGCGCAGCCCCGTCGACATGTGCGACTCGGCGCGCGCCAGCTGCCAGTCCTCGATCTCCTCGGCGGCGCTGCGCTGGGGTTCGCGCTGCTTCTTGCGGTACGAGTTGATGAACGTGTTGGTGAGGATGCGGTACATCCACGCCTTGAGGTTGGTGCCCTCACGGAACTGGTGGAAGGATCCGTACGCCTTGGCGTACGTCTCCTGGACCAGGTCCTCGGCGTCCGCGGGGTTGCGCGTCATGCGCAGCGCGGCCGAGTACATCTGGTCGAGGTAACCGAGAGCGTCCCGCTCGAAGCGCGCGTTGCGCTCGGCGGCCGTCTCCGGCGCGCGGCCGTCGTCGGTACCTGTGTCGGTCCCAGTGACCGGACCCACCTCCTCCAACGCTGGGGCGGAGCCGAAACCGGACCCGCTCGAATCGGAGAATAGTCGACCCTGCCCGGGGACGGGCTGTCGTTCCGAGCCGCTCAGCGGGCGTTCCGGAGCGGTCCTCGCCGCGTGCAGAACCGTCCACTCCAGGTCAGCGGCGTTCGAGCGACGTGGGCAGATGGTCGAACCCATGCGACGGACTCCCTCTCCACAAACGACGTTGATGTACCGATGTCACCGACAACAGCCGCCCCTGGCTCAACATTCCCGGGTTCTCACGGGGTCGGGACGAATGCCCGCGCGCGGGCCGGCCCCCTCACCTCGGAAAGTCCGGATTGGGATGAATGTCATACGAGGCGGGTCAGCCAGGCAGTCACGGCGTCGGTCAGGATCTCCATCGCCCGTTCCTCGGTCAGGCCGGACTTCTTCGGTACGGCGAACCCGTGGTCGCCGTACGGCACCTCGGTGATCCCGTACTCCCCCGGCGGGAACTCGGCGGGCCGACCGAACGGATCGTTGCCGCCCTGCACGACGAGCGTGGGCACACCGGCCCCGAGGAGTTCGTCCGCGCGGGACTTCTCCGGCTTCCCCGGCAGGTGCAACGGGAAGGCGAGCGCGAGGACGGCACGGGCGCCGAGTTCCGTCGCCGTCCGGCAGGCGACCCGGGCCCCGGCGCTGCGACCGCCCGCGACGACGGGCAGGCCGGGCGCGGTGAGCGCCGGCCACACGCCCCGCCATCCGGTGTCCAGGGTCCTGGGGGCGGGCGCGACCTTCTTCCCGGCGACCCGCCAGGGCTGTTCCACGAGCGCGACGGTCACCCCGTGCGCGGGGAGCGCGGCGCCCAGGGCCCGCAGGTCACGGCTCTCGATGCCGCCGCCCGCCCCGTGGCCGACGGCGAGCACCAGCCGGGGCTCGCGCGCCTGCAGCCAGGTGATCCGGGCCGGGCCGGCGTCCGTGTCGACCGTCTCGACCCTGCGTTCCGTCTCCGTGGCACTCACGCTCCCATCCTGCCCCGTCCGGGCGGGGCGTCGCTCCCGGCCCGCACGGGTCCGGTCTCGCGCCGCTGTGGGCCGGTCGGAAACCATCCCGGAACGAACACACCGGAACGCGGACCGTCATCTCTCGGAACGCGGCCCGCCAGGAGCGCCCTGGAACGCGGACCGTCATGAGCGCCGCGGAACGCGGCCGCGCCGTGGAACGCCCCGGACGGGGGCCTCAGAAGAGCGTGCCCAGCTCCGGACCGGCCAGCTCCGCCAGCAGCTCGGGACCGTTGTTGCGCACGTTGCTGACGGCCGTGGCCACCGGATAGGCGCGCATCAGCCCGCCCGGCGGCGGCGCCAGCAGCGCCCGCAGCTCCTCGACGTCCGTGCGCGACGGGTCGAGCCAGGCGTCCCAGCGGTCCGGCGTCAGCATCAGCGGCATCCGGGGGTGGATCTCGGCGAGCGTGGCCGGGCCCTCTGCGGGGGCGACGGCGAGCGGTGCGGTCTCCGCCTCGGTCGTGATCACCGTGCAGGTCGCCCACCAGGCCATCGGGTGGTCGTCCGGCAGGGTCCGGTCGCGCCAGAACTCGTACAGCCCGGCCATCGCGAAGACCGATCCGTCGGCGGGCGTCACGAAGTAGGGCTGCTTGCGCGGCCGCTTCTTCCTCCCCTCCTCCTCCAGCTGCCGCTCCGCCGAGCCGGTGACCCATTCGTAATAGCCGTCGGCGGGCAGGATGCAGCGCCGGGAGACGAAGGGGCGGCGGAAGGACGGCTTCTCGTGGACGGTCTCCGCCCGGGCGTTGATCATGCGCGCCGCCCCCTCGGGGGACTTCGCCCACGACGGCACGAGTCCCCACTTCAAAGCCCGCAACTGGCGAACCGGACGCCGGTCGGCGGCGTCTTTGAGAGGACGCTCCAATATGACGTGGACCTCCTTGGTCGGCGCCACGTTCCAGTCGGGCGCCAGGGTCTCCTCCGGTTCCCACTTCTCGACGTGGAAGAGTCCGGCCAGATCCTCGGGCCGCCGGCTCGCCGCATACCGTCCGCACATGAGTGCCAGACTGCCACGACCGTCCCGGCGACAGGACGCCGATACCGCAAGCCGCTACCAGGAGGAGCCGCCCTCACCATGGACAGCACCGATCCGGGAAACCTGTGGGACCGCCTCCTCGGCACCCAGCCCGTGCCCGAACAGTGGCTCGTGGTGGTGACCGGGACGCTCGCGCTGATCGCCGTCGTACCGAATCCGCTCTGGCGGCTGAGCCGCAACGCGATCACGATCGCGCACGAGGGCGGGCACGGGCTGGTGGCGCTGCTCACCGGACGCCAGCTGTCCGGGATACGGCTGCACTCGGACACCAGCGGACTGACGGTCAGCCGCGGCAGACCGACCGGCATGGGGATGATCCTGACCGCCGCGGCCGGGTACACCGCCCCGCCGCTGCTGGGCCTCGGCGGGGCCTGGCTGCTGACCGACGGCCGAATCACGCTGCTGCTGTGGCTGACCACCGCGCTGCTCGCGGCGATGCTGGTGATGATCCGCAACGTGTACGGGGCGCTGGCCGTGATCTTCACGGGGGCGGCGTTCCTGCTGGTCTCCTGGCTGGCCCCGCCCGCCGTGCAGTCGCTGTTCGCGTACGGCGCGGTCTGGTTCCTGCTGCTCGGCGGGGTGCGCCCGGCCTTCGAACTCCAGGCGAAGCGGCGGTACGGCGGTGCGCCCGACTCGGACGCGGACCAGCTGTCGCGGCTGACGGACGTGCCGGCCGCGCTCTGGCTGTTCCTGTTCCACGCGGTGTCGCTCTGCTCGCTGATCGGCGGGGGCCGTCGGCTGCTCGGACTGTGAGCTGACGCGCGACGACGGCGCCCGGTGCCGCCCGGCGGCACCGGCGGCATCCGCACGAAGGGGTGATGCCCGGCGCGGTGTGCGTCGGCGCCCGGTTGACGCCCGACAGCAACCGGCACGACGCGATCGTGCCCGGTTCACGCCCGGTTGCCGTCCACCACGTTGATTGCGCGCCGGTTTCGGACCGTTTGATCGAGATTCCGGTTTGCGGTGAACCACTAAAGTGAGGTTCATGACCGAAACCCCCGTGCACCCCGCCCTCTGGCCCGCCCCGCATGCGAGCGGAGCCGTCGACGCGACCGTCACTGTGCCCGGTTCGAAATCGGTCACCAATCGCGCGCTGGTCCTGGCCTCTCTCGCCGCCGAGCCGGGCTGGCTGCGCCGCCCGCTGCGTTCCCGCGACACCCTGCTGATGGCCGAGGCGCTGCGCGCCATGGGCGTCGGCATCGAGGAGACGGTCTCGTCGAACTCCTCCGCCACGGGCACCCCGGACACCTCCGGCGAGGCGTGGCGGGTCATCCCGGCCGGGCTGCACGGCCCCGCCACGGTCGACGTCGGCAACGCCGGCACGGTCATGCGCTTCCTGCCGCCGGTCGCGGCCCTGGCCGACGGCCCGATCCGCTTCGACGGCGACCCCCGCTCCTACGAGCGCCCGCTGAACGGTGTGATCGACGCGCTGCGCGTGCTCGGCGCCCGGATCGACGACGACGGGCGCGGCTCGCTGCCGATGACCGTGCACGGCGGCGGTGCGCTGGACGGCGGGGCGGTGGAGATCGACGCCTCCTCGTCCTCCCAGTTCGTCTCGGCGCTGCTGCTGTCGGCGCCGCGCTTCAACCAGGGGGTGGAGGTGCGTCACACCGGCGCCCGGCTCCCCTCCATGCCGCACATCCGGATGACCGTCGACATGCTGCGGGCCGTCGGCGCCCAGGTCGACGAGCCGGAGACGGGCGGCGAGCCGAACGTCTGGCGGGTCTCCCACTCCGCGCTGCTCGGCCGCGACCTGACCATCGAGCCCGACCTCTCCAACGCGCAGCCGTTCCTCGCCGCCGCGCTGGTCACCGGCGGCCGGGTCACCATCCCCGACTGGCCCGAGCACACCACGCAGCCGGGCGACGCGCTGCGCGAGATCTTCACCGCGATGGGCGGCAGCTGCGAGCTGACCGAGCGCGGCCTCACGTTCACCGGCTCGGGCCGTGTCCACGGCATCGACGTCGACCTCGGCGAGGTCGGGGAGCTCACCCCGGGCATCGCGGCGGTCGCCGCCCTGGCCGACGGCCCGTCCACGCTGAGCGGCGTCGCCCACCTGCGGCTGCACGAGACGGACCGGCTGGCCGCGCTCACCAAGGAGATCAACGAACTCGGCGGCGACGTCACCGAGACCGCCGACGGGCTCCACATCCGCCCGCGCCCGCTGCGTGGCGGCGTCTTCCACACGTACGACGACCACCGGATGGCGACGGCGGGCGCGGTCATCGGCCTCGCGGTCCCCGGAGTGGAGATCGAGAACGTGGCGACGACCGCCAAGACCCTGCCGGACTTCCCGCAGATGTGGACCGGAATGCTCGGGGCCTGAGAGATGCGCCGCTACGGCAAGAACCCCGACGAGGACGACGTCCGGATCCGCCCCAACCGCAAGGGCAACCGGCCCCGTACCAGCATCCGCCCCAAGCACGAGGA
Source organism: Streptomyces sp. NPDC001750 (assembly GCF_042892615.1). Taxonomy (NCBI): domain Bacteria; kingdom Bacillati; phylum Actinomycetota; class Actinomycetes; order Kitasatosporales; family Streptomycetaceae; genus Streptomyces; species Streptomyces sp. NPDC001750. Next base: position 593,878 of record NZ_JBIAUE010000002.1, read on the forward strand.
CGCCGAGGAGGGCATGGTCCTCACCGTCGACCGGGGCCGCCTCACCTGCCTCGTCGACGGCCGTACGGTCGTCGCGATGAAGGCCCGTGAGCTGGGCCGGAAGGCGGCCGTGGTGGGTGACCGGGTCTCCCTCGTCGGCGACCTGTCCGGCGACAAGGACACGCTCGCCCGCATCGTCCGCATCGGTGAGCGCCGCTCGGTGCTGCGCCGCACCGCGGACGACGACGACCCCTTCGAGCGGGTGGTCGTCGCCAACGCGGACCAGTTGGCGATCGTCACGGCGCTGGCCGATCCGGAACCCCGTCCGCGCATGATCGACCGCTGTCTGGTCGCCGCGTACGACGGCGGGCTGTCCCCGCTCCTCGTGCTCACCAAGTCCGATCTCGCCCCGCCCGACAAGCTGTTGGAGGCGTACACACCGCTGGGTGTCCCGTTCGTCGTCACCAGCCGCGAGGAGCTGGAGAACGGCGAGGCCGCCGAGCGGGTGCGCGAGCAGCTGGCCGACCGGATCACCGCCTTCGTCGGGCACTCCGGTGTCGGGAAGACGACGCTGGTCAACGCGCTCGTGCCGGAGGACCGCCGACGTACCACCGGGGTCGTCAACGCGGTCACCGGCCGCGGTCGGCACACCACCACGTCCGCGCTGGCGCTGCCGCTGTCCGGCCGCCGGGGCTGGGTGATCGACACCCCGGGCGTGCGGTCCTTCGGGCTCAACCACATCGACCCGTCCCGGGTGATCCACGCGTTCCCCGACCTGGAGCCCGGCACCGAGGACTGCCCCCGCGGCTGCACCCACGACGGCAACCAGCCGGAGTGCGCCCTGGACGCCTGGGTGGTGGACGGGCACGCGGACCCGGCACGCCTGGACTCGCTGCGGCGGCTGCTGTCCACCCGGGAGCGGCGCGAGGGCGACTGATCCGCGCCCGTCCGCACGCTGGCCCGCGGCCTTCGCGACCGGGCGGACGCGTGCACGACTGCCGTAGGTGGCGACGACCGGCCGAGCGGGTGCACGCCCGGCCCGGCACGTTTGTGATCGCTCCGGTACGTTTGCGATCTACCGAGACCGGTAAGTGCATAATCACACTCAAGTGGCAAGCCGGTCACCGACGTGGGAGGGCACTGACGATGGCGTGGCTGCTGGTCGTGGTCGCGGGACTTCTGGAGACCGGCTTCGCCGTCTGCCTGAAGCTGTCGCACGGTTTCACCCGGCTCTGGCCGACCATCGCGTTCGCCGCCTTCGCCCTCGGCAGCTTCGGGCTGCTGACGTTGTCGCTGAAGAAGCTCGACGTGGGCCCCGCGTACGCCGTGTGGACCGGCATCGGGGCCGCGGGCACCGCGATCTACGGCATGGTCTTCCTCGACGACGTGGTCTCCACCCTCAAGCTGGTCTCGATCTCGCTGGTGATCATCGGGGTCATCGGACTCCAGCTCTCCGGCTCGTCCCACTGATCCGCCCCGTCCCGGGGCGCGCCCGCGCCGCCGACGCGCCCCGGGAACCGTCCACGATGCGGGCGGCCACACGGTCGTGTGGCTCCGTTCACCCGCGGTCGATACTGTGACGACATGCCCGATTACCACGATGACCTGCGGCTCGCCCATGTGCTGGCGGACGCCGCCGACGCCGCGACCATGGACCGGTTCAAGGCCCTGGACCTCAAGGTCGAGACGAAGCCGGACATGACGCCCGTGAGCGAGGCCGACAAGGCCGCCGAGGAGCTGATCCGCGGTCACCTCCACCGGGCGCGCCCGCGCGACGCGATCCTGGGCGAGGAGTTCGGGGTCGAGGGGACCGGGCCGCGGCGCTGGGTCGTCGACCCGATCGACGGCACGAAGAACTACGTGCGCGGTGTGCCGGTGTGGGCGACGCTGATCTGTCTGATGGAGGCCGACGACGCCGGGGACTTCCAGCCGGTGGTCGGCGTGGTCTCCGCGCCCGCGCTGAACCGGCGCTGGTGGGCGGCGAAGGGCGCCGGGGCGTACACCGGGCGCAGCCTGAGTTCCGCGACCCGGCTCCAGGTGTCGAAGGTGGAGCGGATCGCGGACGCCTCGTTCGCGTACGCCTCGCTGGACGGCTGGGAGGAACGGGGCCGGCTCGACAGCTTCCTGGACCTGACCCGGGCCTGCTGGCGCACCCGCGGATACGGGGACTTCTGGCCGTACATGATGGTCGCCGAGGGCGCGGTCGACATCTGCGCGGAGCCGGAGCTCTCGCTCTGGGACATGGCCGCGAACGCGATCGTCGTCCAGGAGGCGGGCGGCACGTTCACCAGCCTCGACGGGGTGTCCGGCCCCGGCGGCGGCAACGCGGCGGCCTCGAACGGGCTGCTCCACGACGAGCTGCTCGGCTACCTCGGCCGACGCTCCTGAACCCCGGCAACCAGCGCCCCTGACCCCGGCCGCGCCCCCTCGGGGCGCCCGGCCCCCGGCCGCGCCCCCCGAGGGGTGTCGCGCACCACCGCGCGCCCCTCGGACGGCCCCATTCCCCCCTTGTTGCGGTCCCGCATCGATGCGAGTCTGAGAGCCCACCCAGCTTGTGAACTTGTGAACCGACTCGCGTGGTCGTTTCACGAAGGAGGCGACTCCCCTCATGCTCGTCCGTGACGCAATGAGCACCCTGGTCCTCACCATCGGACCGACCCATACGCTCCGCCAGGCCGCCCGGCTGATGTCGGTCCGCCGCATCGGCGCGGCGGTCGTCCTCGACCAGGACAACAGCGGGCTCGGCATCCTCACCGAGCGCGACATCCTCGACGCGGTCGGCTCGGGACGGAATCCCGACGTCGAGACCGCCGCCGCCCACACCACCACCGACGTGGTCTTCGCGGCCCCCACCTGGACCCTGGAGGAGGCCGCCGAGGCCATGACGCACGGCGGGTTCCGTCATCTGATCGTGCTCGACGACCACGGCCCGGTCGGCATCGTCTCGGTCCGCGACATCCTGCGCTGCTGGACGCCCACCAGACGCCGTCAGCGCGTGAAACTCGCCGGCTGACCCCCTGGGGGCCGTCCAGCGGACCCTCACGGACCCGCCCGTACCGTGCACCGACCCGCACGGACCGACGAGGACCGCGAGGACCCGCCGGTCGGCCCCCAGGACGACCGGCGGACCGACCCCGAGGAGCGCCGTACCGCCCCCTCCGACGACCGGTGGGCCGAGCCCCTCCGAGGAGGAACCCGGCCCACCGTCGACGGCGGACGCCCGGATCAGCCGCGCAGGGCCTGGACCGCGGCCTCCAGACGCTTGCCGAAGTCGCCGTCCGCCTGGCGGAAGTTGTTGATCGCCCGCTCGGCGATGTCGTCGCGCGACACCTTGGCGATGAACCCGGCGAGGTTGTCGACCAGCCTGCCCTTCTCGTCCTCCGAGAGGAGCCGGTAGAGGTTCCCGGCCTGGACGAAGTCGTCGTCCTCCGCGTGACTCGAGGCCACGTGCGTACCGATCTCGCCCGTGACCGGCGTGGACTCCCACAGCGGCCGGTCGGTCTGGACCGGTCCGCCGAAGCTGTTCGGCTCGTAGTTCTTCGCACCCTTGTGACGGCCGTCGTACAGGAACCCGTCGCGGCTGTAGGTGCGTGCCTCGGCGGCGTGCGGACGGTTCACCGGCAGGTGGTCGGCGTTGATGCCGACGCGGTAGCGGTGCGCGTCGCCGTAGGCGAAGAGCCGGCCCTGGAGCATCTTGTCCGGGGAAGGACCGATGCCCGGCACGAAGTGCGCGGGGCTGAAGATCGACTGCTCGACCTCGGCGAAGATGTTCTCCGGGTTGCGGTTGAGCTCCAGCTTCCCGATCTCGATCGGCGGATAGTCCTCGTGCGGCCACACCTTGGTGAGGTCGAACGGGTTGAAGCGGTACGTGGCCGCCTCGGCCGCCGGCATGATCTGGACCTGCACCGTCCAGGACGGGAAGTCACCGCGCTCGATCGCCTCGCGCAGGTCGCGCTGGTGGCTGTCGGGGTCCTCACCGGCGAGCTTGTTGGCCTCGGCCTGGGTGAGGCTCTTGATGCCCTGGTCGGTCTTGAAGTGGTACTTGACCCAGAAGACCTCGCCCGCCTCGTTGCTCCACTGGTAGGTGTGCGAGCCGTAGCCGTTCATGTGGCGGTACGAGGCCGGGATGCCGCGGTCGCCGAAGAGCCAGGTCACCTGGTGGGTCGACTCGGGCGACAGGCCCCAGAAGTCCCAGACGTTGTCCGCCTCCTGCGAGCCCGTGTACGGGTCGCGCTTCTGGGTGTGGATGAAGTCGGGGAACTTGATGGCGTCCTTGATGAAGAACACCGGGGTGTTGTTGCCGACGAGGTCGTAGTTGCCGTCCTCGGTGTAGAACTTCAGCGCGAAGCCGCGGGGGTCGCGCACCGCGTCGGCCGCCCCCAGGTTGCCCGCGACGGTCGAGAAGCGCAGGAACGTCTCCGTCTGCTTGCCGACCTCGGAGAGGAACTTCGCCCGCGTCCACTGCGTGACGTCGCGGGTCACCGTGAACGTGCCGTACGCGCCGGCGCCGCGGGCATGCACGATGCGCTCCGGAATGCGCTCACGGTTGAAGTGCGCGAGCTTCTCCAGCAACGACTGGTCCTGGACCAGCACCGGACCACCGACGCCCGCGGTCTGGCTGTTCTGGTTGTCGGCAACCGGCGCCCCGGCCTCCGTGGTGAGCGGTCCCTGCGTCACGTGCGCCTCCTGCGTCGTTCCTGCACATTCGTCATGTCGTGCACAGCCTGTCCCTTGGCGTATGCCAAAGCCGATCCTACAATGGACTTAGTCCAAGTCAAGGGAACATCCAAACTCACACTCGTTCGGGACCTGGTCCCCCCACTGTTAGGCTTGTGCTTATGAGTGACCTGTTGGAACGACTTCGCGGACGCGGCTGGCGCATGACCGCCCAGCGGCGCGTCGTGGCCGAGGTCCTCGACGGAAACCATGTGCACCTGACGGCCGACGAGGTCCACGCGCGAGCTGTCGCGAAGCTGCCCGAGATCTCCCGCGCCACCGTCTACAACACCCTGGGTGAGATGGTCGCGCTCGGCGAGGTCATCGAGGTCTCCACCGACCGCCGCGCCAAGCGCTACGACCCGAACGCGCATCGCCCCCACCACCACCTGGTCTGCGCGAACTGCGGCACCATCCGCGACGTGCACCCGGCGGGCGACCCGTTGGCGGACCTGCCGACGGACGAGCGGTTCGGCTTCACGGTGTCCGATGTCGAGGTGACGTACCGCGGCATCTGCCCGGGCTGCGCGGCCGGCTGCTGAATCCCGTTTCCCCGCAGGACCCCGATTTCCCGCAGGACCCCGGTTCTTCTGGAGGGCCCCGGCGTACACACGGGAGCGTGTGTACGCCGGGGCCCTCCGTGCGATGCGCCGGGGCGCAGGCCGGTCCGGGGCAGGGCACGACCCGTGGGGGAACCGGTCCACCGGGAAGGACAGCCGGAAATGCGGAAAGCCGGACCCCTTGAAGGATCCGGCTTTCCGTCTGCAGTAGCGGGGACAGGATTTGAACCTGCGACCTCTGGGTTATGAGCCCAGCGAGCTTCCGAGCTGCTCCACCCCGCGTCGTTGTGCGTACAACAGTACGTCACCGCTCAGGACCTGCGCAAATCAGATCCGGCCCACCGGACGCGCGGGCCCCGCTGGCACGGCCCCGGGGCCCGTCGGCGCCCGGCCCCGGCTCGCCGGTGCCGGGCCACCGCCTCACGCGGTGAGCTCCTGGTGCAGCGCCTCCCGCAGGCGGGCGGCCCGCTCGGCGACCTCAGCCGGCCCCAGCTCGACCGCCCGCGCGCACCAGCGCTGCCCCTCCGTGAGCTCGCCCCGGCGCGCGGACAGCAGGGCGAGCCGCAGAGCCGCCCGCCCGTGCCCGTCGTTCGCGGCCCGGGTCCACCACAGCGCGGCCTCCCGCTCACTGCCCTCACGGGCGAGCAGCAGCCCGAGGTTGAAGGCGCCGTTGCGGCTGCCGGCCTCGGCAGCCTCTCGGTACCAGCGGGCCGCGCTGTCCACGTCGCCGCGCGCCGCCGCGAGCATCCCGACCCGTACCTGGGCCCGGCGGTGCCCTTGCTCGGCGGCCCGCTCGTACCACTCCTCGCACTCGGTCTTCACCGGCATCGGCTCCCCGAGCGCGGGCGGGCCGGGCGGTCGCCGCGAGTCCAGCACCCCGGCCAGCCGGAAGGCGGCCTCCGCGCTGCCGCCCCCGGCGGCGCAGCGCAGATGGCGTTCGGCCTCCTGCTCCTCGCCCCGTTGCAGCAGGGCCATGCCGACCTGGAGCGCGGCCTCCGTATGACCGGCCGCCGCGGCGCGCTCGTAGCAGACCAGTGCCGTACGCTCCTCGCCGCGCCCGGAGTACAGGATGCCGAGGTTGAAGGCCGCGTCGACGCTGCCCGCCTCGGCGGCCTTGGAGAACCAGGGCTCGGCGCCGGTCGTGTCGCCCGCCTGGAGGAGGAGCACGGCCAGCGCGTTGGCGGCCTCGCGATGGCCCGCGTACGCGGCGCGCCGGTACCACTGCTCGGCCTGTGCCGTACGGTCCTGGGCGGCGCAGAGCAGCCCCAGGTTGTAGGCGCCGTTGACGTCCCCCGCGGTCATGGCGGCCCGGTACCAGCGCTCGGCGGTCTGCTGCTCACCCCGGGCGGCGTGCAGGGCCCCCAAGGCGTTGGCGGCGTTCCCGTCGCCGTCCTGGGCGGCACGCAGCCACCACACTGCGGCGCTCTCCACGTCCCCCGCGTCGCGCAGCAGGAAGCCGAGGGCGCAGGCGGCGCGCGGCTCGCCGGCCTTCGCCGAGATCAGGTACCAGCGGCCCGCCTCCTTGGGCTCGCCGCGCTGTTCCAGGAGTGCGCCGAGGCGCAGCGCGGCGCGCTGGTGGCCGCGCGCGGCGGCCTGCCGGTACCACTGCTCCGCCTCGCCCGCCCGGCCGGCCGTGCGACCCGCCGGACCGCCGCCCTTGCGCACCGCGAAGCCGCCCGTGGCTCCCGGGCGCACGGAGGTGGCGTGGCGCGGGCCCTGGTGGCCGAACCGGTCGTACGGATCGTCGTCGGCCTCGGGGTCCAGCATCCGCGCCAAGCGGTACGCGGCCTCCCGGTGCCCCTGTTCGGCGGCTGCGCGCAGCCAGCGCTCGGCTCCCACGTCGCTGCGGTGCTCCAGCAGGTCGGCGAGGGCGTATGCGCCCAGCGCGTGGCCCTGCTCGGCGGACTGCCGCAGCCAGTACTCGGCACCCGGCTCGTCCCCGCGCTCGCGGTAGTACCGGCCGAGGGCGTGCGCGGCGGCGGCGGACCCGGCGACGGCCGCGACGCGCCACCAGCCGGCGGCCTCGTCGGTGTACCCGCGCTGATGCAGGAGGACGCCCAGGTTGTTGGCGGCGGCCCGGTCTCCGTCGGCCGTGGCGGCACGCAGATAGGGTTCGGCCCCTTCCAGGTCGCCGCGTCGCAGCAGCAGCGCGCCGAGGGTGCTCATGGAGGTGGTGTCACCGGCGTCGGCGGCGCGGCGGTGGCGCGCCTCGTGCTCGTCGCTCCCCGGGGTCTCCGCCGGGTCCTGGTCCACCGGGTCCCCGGAGACGTTTCCGGCGCCCGGCGCCCTGGCGGCCTCGAAGCCCTCTCGGCCTCCGGCGGCTCCGGGGCCCTCCCCCGCCCCGGAGTCCTCACGACCCTCCTGGGTCCCGGTGCCCTCGACAAGCCCGGGAGTCCCGCGGGCCCCAGCGCTCTCCGCGGCGGCCGGGCCTCCCGTGCTCTCCGTACCCGCTGCGCTCTCTGTCTCCGTGCTTTCGAAGGTCGCGGCACACCCCGCAGTCTCTGCAGTCCCAGTGGTCTCGGTGGTCTCGCTGTTCTCCGTGGTGGCAATACCAAAAGCCGCATTCACCACGCTATCCGGCCGATGAACGCGGCGTCGTGCAAACCGCCCTGTCTCCAACAGAGTTGCCCTGTCCCCCATAAATATCATCGTCGCACCACCCGCACCCCGCGCACACTGGTATACCGCGACCAGTGAGGTCACTTCAGCGTTTTGTCGACATGCCCACAGAGAGACAAGTCAAACACGTTCGGGCCCAACTCGCGCCCCGCGAACCGCCCTTCGCCCCATCCCACGAGAAAGTCACACGGCACGACGAAGGCCCGGATCCTCGAAAGGATCCGGGCCTTCGTCTTCCAGTAGCGGGGACAGGATTTGAACCTGCGACCTCTGGGTTATGAGCCCAGCGAGCTACCGAGCTGCTCCACCCCGCGTCGTTGTGTGGAAACCGTACCACGACGCGGAGTGGAACCTTTACCGGGATACCCGGCCGGGGAACCCGTCACCGTCAGCCGCTGTCGCCGCCCGGCTCCGCGGCACCGCCGCCACCCGGCTTCGAACCGCCGTCGTCCGGCTTCGCGCCCCGGTCGCCGGAGCCGCCGGAACGGTCCGCGTCGTTCCCGCCGCCCGACTTGGGCTGGGCCGCCGCCGCGCGCTCCAGCGCGTTCTGGAGCTCCGCCTGGGCCTTGCCGTAGGCGGTCCAGTCCTGTTCCTTCAGGGCCGCCTCGCCCGCAGCGTACGCCTTCTGCGCGTCGGCGATCGCCCTCTTCAGCGCCGCCTCACCGGTGGCCGGCGGCTGAGTGGTCTCGCCCGGCGGCCGGCTGGTCTCCTCGGACGGCGGGGTCTCGCCCGTCACCCCGAAGACCTCGTTGAGCGCCTCTCCGAGGCTGTTCTTGAAGACGGTCTTCGAGCCGTACGAGGCGGCGACCTTGCGCAGCAGCGGGTAGTTCTGCGTGCCACCGCGGGTGTACACCGGCTCGATGTAGAGGAACCCGCCTTCGAGCGGCACGGTCAGCAGGTTGCCGTACTCGATGTCGGAGTCGGTTCCCTTGAGGTTCCTCACGAACTCGGCGACGTCGTCGTTGCCGTTGAGCTCGCTCTGCACCTGACCGGGGCCCTTCACCGTGGTGGTGACCCTGAGCAGCCTTATCGTTCCGTAGTCCTTGCTCGCGGCGTCCGCGTCCACCGCCATGAACGCCCCGAGGTCGGGACGCCCCTTCGGCGTGAACGTGGTGGTCAGCGAGAACTTCTGGGCCGACTGGTCCGGCATCTTTATGCTCAGGTAGTAGGGCGGGACGGCACCCGAGTCCTTGTTGGTCGGGTCGTCCGGGACCTGCCACGCGTCACTGCCGCTGTAGAACTGGGCGGGGTTCGTGACGTGGTAGCGGGTGAGCAGCTCGCGCTGGACCTTGAACAGGTCCTGCGGGTAGCGCAGGTGCTCCACGAGTTCCTGCGGGATGTCCGCCCTGGACTCCACCGTTCCGGGGAACGCCTTGCGCCAGGTCTTGAGGACCGGGTCCTTGGTGTCCCACTCGTAGAGCTTCACCGTGCCGTCGTAGGCGTCGACCGTGGCCTTCACGGAGTTGCGGATGTAGTTGACCTGGTTCTGCTGGGCGACGACCGCGCGCTGGTTGGTGGTCAGCGAGTCGGCCGTGGTGTCGCCGAGCGTGGTCCGCGAGGCGTACGGGTAGCCGTTGGTGGTGGTGTACGCGTCGACGACCCACTGGATCCGCTTGTTCACCACGGCCGGGTAGGCGTCGCCGTCGATGGTCAGCCACGGGGCGACCGCCTCGACGCGCTCCTTGGGCGTGCGGTTGTAGAGGATCCGCGAGCCGTCGCCGATGGCGCCGGAGTAGAGGATCTGCGGCTCGCTGAACGCCACCGCGTACGCGGCGCGGTTGAAGGTGTTGGAGAGGCTGACCCCGCTGTCGCCCTTGTAGCTGGTGGTCTTCTCGCCGTCCTCCTCGTAGTCGAGCTCCTTCTGGGGCCCACCGACGATGGAGTACTGCTCGGTCTTCTCGCCGTAGTAGATCCGCTGCTCGTACGTGCCCAGGTCACCCGTGGTCGGCAGGCCCGACTCGGTGAAGTCGGGAGAACCCTTCGGGTTCTTGCCCGTCGTCGTGCCCCGGGCCGCGATGGCGCCGTAGCCGTGGGTGTAGGTGAAGTGGTCGTTGATCCAGTTGCGCTTGGGGATGCCGTCGAGGTTCAGCTCGCGCAGACCGATGACCGTGTCCTGGTCCTTGCCGGCGGCGTCCTTGTAGCGGTCCACGTCCAGCGTCTTGGGGAACTGGTAGTAGTTCCTCTTCTGCTGGAGCTGCTGGAAGGCCGGGGAGACGACGTTGGGGTCCATCACCCGGTAGCTGGCGGCGGTGTCCGCGCTCGCGCGCAGTTCGGCGTTGTCCTCCGTCGTGCTCTTGCCCGAGTAGTCCTGCACCTGCGCCCGGTCGATGTCGTACGCGTCACGCGTCGCTTCGATGTTCTTCCGGATGAACGGGGCTTCCTTGGCCTGCTCGTTCGGCTGGACCTGGAACTTCTGCACGATGGCCGGGTACAGCCCGCCGATCAGGATCGCCGAGAGCACCATCAGGCCGAAGCCGATCACCGGAAGCTGCCAGGTGCGGCGCCAGAGCGTCGCGAAGAAGAGCAGGGCGCAGATCGCGGCGATGCAGAACAGGATGGTCTTCGCCGGGAGGTAGGCGTTGGCGTCGACGTAACGCAGGCCCGTCCAGTTGTCCGTCGCCTTGAAGTCGCTGGACTTCACGGCCAGGCCGTAGCGGTCGAGCCAGTACGCCACCGCCTTCAGCGAGACGAAGACGCCGAGCAGCACCGACAGATGGCCGGTGGCCGCGCCGGTCGCCCGCGCGCCGGGGCTGGTGATGCGGAGCCCGCCGTAGAGGTAGTGGGTCAGCGCGGCGGCGATCAGCGAGAGCACGGTGGCCGCGAAGCCGAAGCCCAGCAGGAAGCGGTACCAGGGCAGGTCGAAGGCGTAGAAGGAGACGTCCAGGTGGAACTGGGGATCCTTCTGGCCGAAGGCCACGCCGTTCACGTACATCAGCCAGGTGCGCCACTGCCCGGAGGCGGACGCTCCGGCGATCAGTCCGACGACCGCGGCGATCGCGAGCAGCACCCACTTCTTGAAGGGGGCGAGGCTCATCCGGTACCGGTCCAGGCTCTGCTGCTCCAGCGACATCGCGCTCAGCGGCGGCCGGAGCCGGTGCGCGAGCCAGATGTTCAGGCCGACGACGAGCGCCATCAGCAGTCCGAAGACGAGAAACAGCCCGATCTTGGTCCACAGGGTGGTGGTGAAGACGGACGAGTACGAAACCGACCGGTACCAGAGCCAGTCGGTCCAGAACCCGGCGAACATGACGAACGCCATGGCGAGGACCGCCAGGACGCCCAGTGTCATGAGCAGGGTACGGGCGCGCCGGGACGGGCGGCCGACTCTGATCCGTGGCCCGGTCGGGCCTCCGCCGCGGTCCGGCATCTGGAAAGCCAACGTGCGCACCTCGTAGTTCGCGGGTCGTATGAAGCGGGCCCGGAAATCGTAGGACCCACCTATGCAACTTACTGACCCTTTACCTAGTTCCCGATCCCGGGGCGGAAGGAGGCAGGATATTGGTCATGTCCAACGTTTCCGCCTCAGGCCCCCCGATGGCCGCGAGCCCCCTCACCGTCGCCGTGCTCGAGATCGACGAGTACGTCTCCGGCCTCGGCTGGGACCGGCCCGCCCTGCTGTTCGCCCTCGTCGACACCGCCCGGCTGCGGGTCCAGGAGCCCGGCCTCGCCGCCCAGCTCGGCCTGGACTCCGACGCCCCCGCCTCCTCCCTCACCCCCATCGAGCAGGAGGAGCTTCCGGCGGGCACCGCCCTGGACGACTTCCTCGCCACGATCGCGTGGCCCGACGCGGTGGCGGGCTGTGCGCTGACCGTGGAACGGCTGATGCTGCCGCCGTCCGCCGAGGCGTCCGTGCCCGAGGGGCTCGACGAGGCCCAGCTGGCCAAGTGGGTCGCGAAGCACCCTGAGCGCCAGGAGGTGCGGATGACCGTGGCCGTGCTCCGGGACGGTTCGCGCGAGTGCGCCGTGCGCCTGCGCGAGAAGGACTCGCCGAGCGAGGTGCGGACGGGCGCGGGCCTGGTGCCCGGGCTGGCCGACGCGCTGGCCGCGACCTTCGAGGACTGAGCGGCCGCCCTCGAGGACTGCGGGACTGTCGTGCTCCTTCGGGAGCGCGGCCTCCCGCGCGGGGCACGGTCAGCCGGCCGAACAGCTCGGCAGACCGGCCGTGTCCCCTGTCCGGATCTTCTCCAGCGACTTCCTCGCGTCGTCGAGCGTCTTCACCTTGACCAGCGTGAGTCCGCCCGGGGTGTCGGAGGCGGCCGCCTTGCAGTTGTCGGCCGGGGTCAGGAAGTAACGTGCGCCCGCGTCCCGCGCGCCGACCAGCTTCATGGTGATGCCGCCGATCGGGCCGACCTTGCCCTTGTCGTCGATCGTGCCCGTGCCCGCGATGAACTTGCCGCCGGTCAGATCGGTCGGCGTCAGCTTGTCGACGAGACCGAGGGAGAACATCAGGCCCGCGCTCGGGCCGCCGACGTCCGCGAGATCGATGTCGATCCGGAACGGGAACGTGTGGTCCGTGGCGGCCTGGATGCCGACGATCGCGCGCTTGTCCCCCGGGGCCTTCGCGGTGGTGATGACGATCTTCCGGCTGCCCTCGGGCTCCTTGCCGGCCTTCTCGGCCGCCTGCGCCGTCTTCGCCGGGACGATCGTGAACGTGACGTCCTCACCGGGCTCGTGCCGGGTGACGAGCTTCGCCACGTCCTCGGGCTGCTTGATGTCCGTGCCGTCGACCTTCCTGATCACGTCTCCGGCGTGCAGCCTGCCCTGGGCGGGGCTGTCCTTGACGACCGTGGAGACCACGACGCGCGACGCCACCGGGATGCCCAGTTCGTTCAGGGCGGCGACCTTGGCGCTCTCCTGTGACTGGGTGAACTCCTCGGCGTTCTCCTGCGTGGACTGCTGCTCCGTCTTGCCGTCGGGGTAGAGGGTGTCGTGCGGCACCACCACGCTGTCGTGGGACAGCCACCCGTACACGGCCCCGACGAGATTCATGCGGTAGTCGGCGCCGGTGACCCTGACGGTGGTCATGTTGAGGTTGCCCGACGTCGGATACGTCTTGTGCCCCGAGATCTGCAGGACCGGCGCGCCCTTGACCTTGCCGAGGGTGTTCACGGTCGGCCCGGGTGACATCTCGGAGTACGGCACCTTGATCAGCAGCCCCGCGCAGAGCAGCGCGATGAGAATCAGGGTGGCGGCGAGCATCGTCGCGGTGCGGCGTGGCATGGAACGACAGTACGGGAAGGGTCTGTCAGTGCGCTGTCGGGGCCGATGCCCGGGAGGCCGGAAGCCCGGTGCGTCACGGCCTTGCGCGGAAGCGTCGGCGGTCGGCACCGGAACACAGTGCCGACTGCTCAGGGGCACGGATTGGCGACTGCGTATGCGCCGCGTCGACTGCGCGGGGCGCGAGAAGCGTCAGACGGCGTCGGAACCGGAACGCGATTTCTCCATCGCTTCACGGAACCGCGCGTACCCGGCCAGTTCCGAGACATCCCCGGATGTGTGATCACGAGTGACCCAGCTGCCCCATATCGCCGCACCGAGCGCGGCGAAAAGCGGAATCAACAACCAGGCAAGTGCTGCCATTACGACCTCCCTGCCCATGAGCGACCGCAACTGACCGATCAGCAGATTAACCGTCTGCAGGACCCACGCTCATGGCAGGGGGACGATTATGCAAATCGGGGCGGACAACCACTCGATCGGCTTGCGTTCAGCAAGCGCCGACCCATTCCTCGGTGCCGTCCGAGAACCGCTGGTGCTTCCAGATCGGGACCTCACGCTTGAGCTCGTCGATGAGCTTGCGGCACGCCTCGAACGCCTCCGCGCGATGCGGGCAGGAGACGGCGACGACGACCGCGGTATCGCCCACTCGGAGGTCACCCACACGGTGGACGGCGGCGAGCGCCCGGACCGGGAATTCCGCCACGACCTTCTCGGCCACCCGGCGCAGTTCGTCCTGCGCCGACGGATGGCAGGAGTATCCGAGCGCGCTGACGTCCTGACCGCCGTCGTGGTTGCGCACCGTGCCGACGAAGAGCGCGGTGCCTCCCGCGGCGTCGTCGCCGACGGCGCGCAGGACCTCGTCGACCGACAACGGTGTGTCGCGGATCGCCAGCAGCCGGACGGGGTCGGTCGACGCCCACTCGCCGGGGTGGTCGTGCATGGGAACCATGGGGCCCATGGTGCCGTACCGCGCCGGCAAAGGGGGAACGCGCATGCGACGTCGGTCCGCGCGGCCCCGGGTCCCCGCACGGACCGCCTCGGCCCGAAGCGCCCCGTCGGGCCCCGGGGGCCTGGGGTCAGATGCGGCGGCGGGCCTTGCGGGCCCTGCGGACCAGGGCGGCGGTGCCGAGCAGCGCCACGGTCGCACCGGCGGCACCCGCCGCGGTCGCGTCCTTGCGGCCGAGGCGGCGTCCGGCGACGGTGTGCCGTCCCGCCACCTCTTCGAGGAGCGCGGCGAGCACGTCCTCGTTGGTCCAGCGCGGGCGCCAGCCCGCGTCGTGCAGCCGGCTCACGCTGACCACCCAGGGGTGCATCGTGTACGCCAGGTCCCCCGCCGGCGACGGGGTGAGCCCGATCCGGTGCAGCCGGGCGGCGGCGCCGAGGGCGACGGCCGAGGGCAGTTCCATCCGGCGGACACCGCTGAGCTCCTCGACCTCCTCCTGCTCCAGCCAACCGTCGCAGCCGACCGCGAACTCACCGTCGATCCTCTCCAGCGCCGCGTACTCCAGGGCCGTGACCAGGTCCTCGACATGGCAGAACTGCCAGGTGGGACGCGACCCGGCGACGACGAGGAGGCGCGGCGACTCGAAGTAGCGGGTCAGCGCGGTGTCCGTGCCGCCGACCAGGACCGCGGGCCGGACCACGGTCACGTTGAGTCCGGGATGGGCCCGGGGCGCACGGCGGCCGAGGCGTTCGATCTCCAGGAGGTCCCCGACACCGGTGGCCTCGGCCGTGGCGCGCAGCTCGGCGTCCTCGGCGAGCGGGAGGTCGTTGTCGGGCAGCGCCCCGTAGACCATCGCCGAGGTGCACAGCACCACCCGGTGGACCCCCGCGGCCGCGGCGGCCGTGAGCACGGTCTGGGTTCCGCGCACGTTGTAGGCGGTGCGGGCGGCGGGGTCGGTCTCCAGGTCGAGATCGAGTGCCAGGTGCACCACGACGTCCGCGCCGCGCAGCTTCTCCGCGATGGCCGGGTCCCGCACGTCGAGGAGGTACCAGGTCGCGTCGGGAACCTCTCCGCGGCGCTCGTCGATGGCGATGACCTGCTTGATCTCCTCGGAAGCCACGAGGCGTGCGACGAGCAGCTCGCCGACGCCGCGCGCGGCTCCGGTGACCGCGACGACGGGGCCACGGCTCCCTGAACGGCTCTTCACGGGTTCGCTCTCGGTCGAGGGGGCGGAAAGGTTTCGCGCTGCGCGAACCTGAGGATCTGGGGAACTCACCGGGCGTCTCCAGCGGTTGTCTTCAGTACGTACCCGAATGACGCGTACGTACCAGGTGGCGTCCATCCTGCCGCAGGCCGGGGCCGAGGAGCACCGAGCCCCCGACCGGACTTTTGGTGTCTACGCTGGATGGTGATGTCGGGCAGTCGCCGTCGGTTCGCGCCGGCGGCCCTAAGAGCCGAGGAAACCCGTGAGTGACACCCCATTCGGATTCGGCCTTCCGCCGGAGGAGCCGGAGAACGGCGACGAGGGCAAGAAGAAGGACCCCACCGGAGGTGGGCAGGGTTCGGGCGGGCCTGCGAACCCGTTCGGCTTCGGGCCCGGCGCGGGCGGGGACAACCCGTTCGCGGCGATGTTCGGCACGCTGAACCCCAACGACCTGGGCGCGGCCTTCCAGCAGCTCGGCCAGATGCTGAGCTACGAGGGCGGCCCCGTGAACTGGGACATGGCCAAGCAGATCGCCCGCCAGACGGTCGCGCAGGGCACGCCCGACGGCTCCAAGGACGCGAGCGTCGGCCCGTCCGAGCGGTCCGCGGTCGACGAGGCGCTGCGCCTGGCCGACCTGTGGCTGGACGGTGTGACGTCGCTGCCCTCCGGTTCGGTCTCGACGGTGGCGTGGAGCCGTGCGGAGTGGGTGGAGGCGTCCCTTCCCGCCTGGCAGAAGCTGGTCGACCCGGTGGCCGAGCGCGTGGGCGTCGCCATGGGCGACGTGCTGCCCGAGGAGATGCAGGCGATGGCGGGCCCGCTGATCGGCATGATGCGGTCGATGGGCGGTGCGATGTTCGGCCAGCAGATCGGACAGGCCGTCGGCGTGCTGGCGGGCGAGGTGGTCGGGTCGACCGACATCGGACTGCCGCTGGGCCCGGCGGGCAAGGCCGCGCTCCTTCCGTTGAACGTCGAGCGTTTCGGCAAGGACCTCGGTGTCCCGCAGGACGAGGTCCGGCTGTACCTCGCGCTGCGCGAGGCCGCGCACCAGCGCCTCTTCGCCCACGTCCCGTGGCTGCGCTCGCATCTGTTCGGTGCCGTCGAGGGTTACGCGCGCGGCATCAAGGTCGACACCAGCAAGCTGGAGGACGTGGTCGGCCAGTTCGACCCGTCGCAGCCCGAGCAGCTGCAGGACGCCCTCCAGCAGGGCATGTTCCAGCCGGAGGACACGCCGGAGCAGAAGGCGGCCCTGGCCAGGCTGGAGACGGCGCTCGCGCTGGTCGAGGGCTGGGTGGACGCGGTGGTGCACGAGGCCGCCAAGTCCCGTCTGACGTCGGCCGACGCACTGCGCGAGACCATGCGGCGGCGGCGCGCCTCCGGTGGTCCGGCCGAGCAGACGTTCGCCACGCTCATCGGCCTCCAGCTGCGACCGCGGCGGCTGCGCGACGCCTCGCGCCTGTGGGCCTCGCTCACCGACGCCCGCGGGCTGGACGGGCGCGACGCGCTGTGGGAGCACCCCGACATGCTGCCGACGGCACAGGACCTGGACGATCCGGACGGGTTCGTCCACCACGAGCAGCTGGACTTCTCCGAACTGGACAAGATGCTCGGCGAGGCCGCGCAGGAACCGAAGAAGCCCACGGCCGGCACGGACGAGGCGTCCTCCGGAGAGGCCGACGACCGCGGGAGCGACGGCAAGGGCGACAGCGACCGGTGAGCCTGTACGACGACGCCGTTCTCGTGCTCAAGGGTTACGAGGACGCGCAGGACCCGGACCAGGACGGGCTGCGGCAGGTCTACCTGGACCACCTGGCCCGGCATCCGGACGGCATGTGGAAGGCGTGCGACGCCGGGCATCTGACGGCCAGCGCACTGGTCGTCGATCCCGAACGCGGCCGCGTCCTGCTCACCCTGCACCGCAAGCTGCGGATGTGGCTGCAGATGGGCGGCCACTGCGAGCCGCAGGACGGCACGCTGGCCGCGGCGGCACTGCGCGAGGCCACCGAGGAGTCCGGAATCAGCGGCCTCGCACTGCTCCCGGGCGGGCCGGTGACGCTGGACCGCCACCGCATTCCGTCGCCCTGCCACTGGCATCTCGACGTGCAGTACGCGGCGCTGGCACCGCTGGGCGCCACGGAGCAGATCAGCGACGAGTCGCTGGACCTGCGCTGGTTCACGTACGACGAGGTCCCGTCGGTGGCCGACGCATCGGTCGTACGGCTGATGACGCGCGTCCGCGCCGCATTGGAGCAGCGTCCCTAGAACCGATCGGGGCGCGCGGCCCGGAAGGGCGTATCGACGCCCTTCCGGGCCCTTCCGGCTCCGCGTCGGCCCGCACGCTCGCGGCCCGTACGCTTCGGCCCGCACGGAGGGGACGGCTTTCATGGCCGTCCCCTCCGTGCTGCCGTCGCTGTCGGCCCGCGCGGCTCAGTTCCAGGCGTTGTTCCGGTTCTGGCCGTAGGCGCCCTGCTGGCCCATCCCGTACTGGGCGCGGATCCCCTGGCCGATCTGCGCGTTCTGCGGCGGCAGCACCTCGCTGGGCTGGACCAGCGCGTAGCCCTGGCCGAGGAAGCTGAGCTCCCAGCCCTCGCCGGTGCTGCCGCGGCGCCGCCAGACACCCGAGGAGTGCGTCTGGGCCTGCATCTGCACCCGTAGCGAGCTGGACCAGGCGACGATCGCGTCGGCGTCGGCGTTGACGTACTTGTCGGGCGTGACCTGCACCATGAGCGGCTGTCCGGAGGTCATCAGCGCGACCTTGCCGCTGCCGGTGATGTTGAGCTGGTACTTCCCGGACCCGGAGATGCCGTACTGGCTGTCCACCGCGATGACCTCGTGGTGCAGCCCGGAGTCCAGCGCGAGCACATAGGCGCTGTCCACGGTCAGACCGTCGTGGTCGACATCCACCACGTGCACGTACTGCGCGAGATTGGCGAGGAACACGGTGCCCTGGCCGGAGCACCGCATGAGGTCGAGTCCCTCACCGGTGTGCGAGCGGGAGCGCTGTTGTCCCCTCGACTGGTACTCCCCGTCGAACTCGATCAGGCCCTGGTACGCGACCATGCTGCCCTTGCGGGCGAGGACGTCGTCGTGGCCGCTGAGCAAGACCCGCAGCATCTGCGCGTTCTGCAGGGTGTAGCGGTCCGCGGA
This sequence comes from Streptomyces sp. NPDC001750, assembly GCF_042892615.1. NCBI lineage: Bacteria > Bacillati > Actinomycetota > Actinomycetes > Kitasatosporales > Streptomycetaceae > Streptomyces > Streptomyces sp. NPDC001750. Next base: position 612,263 of record NZ_JBIAUE010000002.1, read on the forward strand.
CTGCTGTTCGGTGTGCTGGAAAAGCGGGCTCTGCATGATGTCCTCTCGCTCCCCTCAGCCCCGGGCCCGCAGGCGGTCGGTGCTGTCCTCGCTCGGCTGTACGACGACGATGCCCTGGCCGGAGAAGGCCATCTGAAACGCCTCACCGCTGCCGCGGCCGATCAGGGACGCCGCCTTGAAACTGCGCTTGCCCTTGACCTTCAGGTTCGGGGACCAGGCGATGAGCGCGTCGGGGTCGACGTACGTCTCGTCCTCGCCGCTGCCGCAATTGACGACGACGGGGGTCCCGCGCGAGGTCAGCGCGACCCAGCCGGTACCGGAGATGGACACGTTCCACAGGCCCTGACCGGCGAACTTGGCGAGCCCCTTGACCCGCTCGACACCCCACTGGAGCTGCGCGTCGAAAGCGAGGACGTTCGTGCCGTTGACCGACAGCGCCTCGTTGTCGAGGTGGACGACGACGACGTCCGCGCCGTAGTCGGCGAGGTAGAGCAGTCCGTCCCCGCTGCACTTCATGAGGGGGGCGCCTTCGCCGGTGATCCAGTCGCGTGCGATCTGGCGTACGGCGGGCGGGTTCGGCTCGTACTGGATGAACCCCTCGTACGCGACCATCGAGCCCACGCGCGCGAAGAGATCCTGGCCCGTCGCCATCGCCACCTTCAGCATGGCGCTGCCGTGGTTCTCCATACGGGCGGTGACCGGTGCGGGGGCGTACCCCGCGAGCTGCTGGTTCATGCTTCGGCTCCCTCAGACCTCGTACGGCTGGACGACGATGAAGTTGCCGGGTGCACCCCGGAACTGAAGGTTCACCGACTCCCCGCTGTGTCCCGGGTAGGCGTTGTAGCGCAGCCGCACCTGACTGGAGACGATCACCTGGGACGCCGCGGACCAGGCCACGATCGCGTCGCTGTCGGCGAACGTCGTCGGCGTGACGGGCAGGACCACCGGGGTACCGTGCGTCATCACCACGACGGTGCCGGTCCCCTGGAAGACCATCGTGAACAGCGCCCCGCCCGGGATCCCGTGCCCCTCGATGCGCCGCACCTCGTACTGGAGGGACTCGTCGAAGGCGAGGACGCGCTCGGCCGAGACGCAGATGCTGTCGCCCTGCAGCTCGATGGGGTGCAGGTGGGCGCTGTTCTCCGCGAGGAACACCTGACCGCGGCCGGTGCAGCGCATCAGCTGCATCTCCTGGCCCGTGGCGTTCCCCACGATCCGGCCCGCGAAGCCCGCGCCCTTGTAGCTGAAGTCGACCTTGCCCTGATACATGACCATGCTGCCCTGGCGGGCCAGGACGGGGGCGCTGTCCTGGCCGAGGTCCACCCGGACCAGCTGATGGTTCTGCGCCGTCCAGCGCCGGCCGGTCGCCACCTCCTTGTAGAGGTTGACGGCCGCCTGGAGTCCGCCGCCGGACTGCGGTACGCCGTGCGGCACTCCCGTGGCCATGCCCGTGCCCGGGGGCTGCTGCCCGTACGGCGCCGGGTATGACTGGCCAGGGGGAGCCGCGACGGGCCCGGGTTGACCGGGATCCTGGCCGAACTGCGGCGGCTGCGGCGGCTGTCCGTAAGGAGCCGGAGCGGGGGCGGGCGGGGGAACGGTGCCGCCGGGCGGCGTCATGGGCACCATCGGCGCCACCATCGTCGGCGCGTTGTGGATCTGGTGCGGGGTGGGTGCGGCCGGGGCACCGAACGACGGGGCGGGCTGCGGAGCCTGGGGCGCGGCCGGGGCGCCGAAAGAGGGATCGGGTGTCGGAGCCTGGGGCACCTGTGGCACCTGTGGGGCCTGAGGCACCTGTGGCACCTGGGGCGCGGCGGGAACTCCGAACGACGGGGCCGGCGCCGGTGCGGACGCCTGCACGGGCGGGGCGAACGGCGGCGGGGACCCCTGCGGCTGGGGAGCGGCGGGCTCCTCCTCGGCGACCTCGCCGCCGAAGTTCTTCAGGAGCGCTTCGAGACCCCCGTCGAAGCCCTGGCCGACGGCGGCGAACCGCCAGACGTCCTTCAGGTAGAAGTCGCCCAGCATCACGGCGCGTTCGGTGGTGAACTCCGAACCGTCGAAGGCGTACCGGGCGACTTCCTCGCCACCGGCGACGATCCGGATGTACCCGGGGCCGATCCGGGACATCTGGCCGGCGCCGTCGATCGTCGCGGTGAATGAGAGCTTCCGGATGTGCTCCGGAATACGCTCCAGGGTGACGCGGAACGACTCGGTGTCGCCGGCCTGGGAACCGAGGAGCTGAATGGACTCTTCGGGCGATTTAGGCTGATTGAAGAAGATGAAATACCGGTCGTCCGAGAGCCGCTCGTCGGCGTCGAGACCGAAGCAGCTGATGTCGACGGTCAGCCCCGGGCCACCGATCTGCACGCCTACGTACAGGTCCGTCCCCGGGGTAAGATCGCCGATCCTGGCCTTGTGGCCGCGCTGGAATTCCCTGGCCATGCGTAACGACCGTCCCCCATCCCGAAGGTGAATACGTCGCGCCAGGCTAACCGCAATCCCGGACATCGGGCCAAGCCGGTACACATCCGGTACAGAATCGCCGGACGTCACTCGCCCCGTGCGGCGGGCAGATGCGGCAGCCGGTCCGCCGCCACCACGCCCTCCAGGTAGCCGCGGGCCCGTTCGGTACGGGGATACGCCTCCAGCAGCCGCCAGAACCGGGGGCCGTGACCGGGCACCAGGAGATGGGCCAACTCGTGCACCAGTACATAGTCGACGACGTACTCGGGCATGCCCTGCAATCGGTGCGAGAGCCGGATGCTGCCCTCCGCCGGGGTGCAGGATCCCCATCGGGTGTTCTGATTGGTCACCCACCGCACCGACACGGGCCTGGCCCGGCCGTCGAAGTACTGGGCGGACAACCACTGGGCACGTTCGGCGAGTTCACCGTCGCCGAGAATGCTCCTGCTCTCCTGGGCGGCGAGCTTGTCGAGCATCACGTTCACCCACCGCTGCTCCTCGGCCTTCGACATCCGGGCCGGGATGAGCACGATGGTGCGGTCCCCCTCGCGGTACGCGGAAACCGTCCTGCTACGGCGATTGCTCCTGCGGACCTCGACCGCGCTCGTGGCCGAGGCGCGGGACGGACGGTCCACCACGCCGCGGCGGCGTGGTCGGGCGCTGCGCGCAGAGGGATCTCCGGCGATTCCGGGCGGCGGGTCGGCGGGCACGTCATGACGTTACCCGGTCACGGCGGAGGAAGTCCCGCCTGCGGACGGTTCACACAAGATCCACTCCGCAACGTGCACCATTTGAACGACAAATACACCGCACCTGTGGACAACTTTCCGCGCGATTCGGCGCCGGCCCGCATTCTGACAACGCGTCCACACAGGTCCGGCGCGTGAGTCATGAGTGGATCACGCGTGGCGATCTTCGCCGGCGGGCGCACGGATATCAGAACGAAGAACACAGAACTCGCAGAACTCAGACCGGGGGAAAACCGTGTATCCGATGTTGAAGCCCGCACTGCGACGCGCGTGGCGCGGCCGAGGGACGGTCCAATTCGGAGTGACACCCGCTCATGCGGTGACGCTCGGGCCGATGGATATCGCGACGAGCAGCTTTCTGGAACTGCTCGACGGTACGCGCGGCCTGCCACTGCTGCGCGAGGAGGCACGGGCACTGGACCTGTCCGACCATCAGGTCGACACCCTGATCCGGCGGCTGACCGATGCGGGCCTGATCGAGGACGTACGGTCCGTCGGTCCCGCGAGCGACGCGCTGAGGAACCGGCCCGGCGCTCTGGAACGACACCGTCCCGATCTGGCGTCGCTGTCGGTCGTCCATCCGGAGCCGGGCGGTGGAATGCGCCGGCTGGCGGCCCGTCGGGCGATGCGGGTGCAGGTCCGGGGTGCGGGCCGGGTGGGCGCCGCGATCGCGGCGGTGCTGTCCGGGGCCGGGGTGGGTCGGGTGGAGGTGCTGGACGGCGGCCACACCGAGCCCTGGGACGTCTCGCCGTGCGGACTGCCACCGGCGGCGGTCGGGGAGCGCAGGGACACCGCCGCCCGGCAGTTGGTGCGCAGATCCGCGGGCGGCTCGGCTCCTCGGACGGCAGAGACCGCGGGTGCTTCGGGGAGCGGTGAGCCGGGGCTCTCGTTGATCGTGGTGGCTCCCCGTGACGGCTTCGGCGTGTACGTCCCGGACCCGCGGTCGGCGGAACAGTGGATCACCTCCGGCACTCCCCACCTCTACGCCGGGGTGGTGGAGGCCACAGGGGTGGTCGGCCCCCTGGTCCTGCCGGGGGGAACGGCGTGCGCCGGGTGTCTGGCGCTGGCCCGCGCGGAGGCGGACGAGGAGTGGCCCCGGATGCTGTCCCAGTGGCGTTCCGGGCGGCGGACCGCCGTGCAAGCGTGCGACCTCGGCCTGGCGACGGCGGTGGCCGGTCTCGCCGCCGCGCACGCGCTGTGCTTTCTGGACGGGGATCTGCCCGCGAGCACGGGGACCCGCTGGGAGACCGCGCTGCCGCTGTTGGACTGGCGGTCGGAGCGGATCATGGCGCATCTCGACTGTTGCTGTGGAGCGGCTGGGCACACTATCGGGGAGCGCGTCTCCGGGGTCGACACGGCGCACGACACAATGGCCGGGTAACCGCCGCACGCGGTACGGCAGTCTGGGATATGGAGGGGCTCATGTCTGATCTTCCCCGGAAAGCGGTCACGCGTACCGCCAAGCTGGCAGCCCTGCCGTTGGGCTTCGCCGGCCGCGCCACCTGGGGCCTGGGCAAGCGGATCGGCGGGAAGTCCGCGGAGCTCGTGGCCCGGGAGGTGCAGCAGCGGACGGCCGATCAGCTCTTCAAGGTGTTGGGCGAGTTGAAGGGCGGCGCTATGAAGCTGGGCCAGGCGCTGTCCGTCTTCGAGTCGGCGCTGCCCGAGGAGGTGGCCGGACCGTACCGCGTGGCGCTCACCAAGCTCCAGGACGCCGCGCCTCCCATGCCCAGCGGCACGGTGCACGAGGTGCTGGCCGCCCGGCTCGGCGAGGACTGGCGGGAGCTGTTCCTGGAGTTCGAGGACAATCCGTCGGCCGCCGCGTCGATCGGTCAGGTGCACCGGGCGGTGTGGCACGACGGGCGGGACGTCGCGGTGAAGGTGCAGTACCCGGGCGCGGGGAAGGCACTGCTCTCGGACCTGACACAACTCAGCAGATTCGCCCGGCTGCTCGGTCCGTTGGTACCCGGCATGGACATCAAACCGCTCATCACGGAGTTGCGCGACCGGGTCTCGGAGGAGCTGGACTACGAGCAGGAGGCACAGTCGCAGCAGGCCCACGCCGAGGAGTTCGCGGCCGATCCGGACATGGTGATCCCCGGGGTGGTGCACCAGTCCGACCAGGTACTGGTGACGGAGTGGATGGACGGCGTTCCGCTGGCCGACGTGATCGCGAAGGGCACGCCCGAGCAGCGTGACCGGGCCGGTCAGTTGCTGGCTCGTTTCCTCTTCTCGGGACCGGCCCGTACCGGGCTGCTGCATGCCGACCCGCATCCGGGCAACTTCCGGCTGCTTCCTCCGGAGGAGGGAACGGACGGGGCCGACGAGTCCGGTGAGAGCACCGGGACCGGGCAGTGGCGGCTCGGGGTACTGGACTTCGGCACGGTGGACCGGCTGCCGGGGGGTCTCCCGCAGCCGATCGGGGACTCGCTGCGGCTGGCACTGGCGGGTGAGGCGCGGGCGGTGTACGAGCTGCTGTGCGAGGAAGGGTTCGTCAAGGAGTCGGTCGATCTCGACCCGGACGTGGTGCTGGACTACCTTCTCCCGATCATCGAGCCGGCGCAGGCGGAGGAGTTCACCTTCACCCGGAGCTGGATGCGCAACCAGGCGACACGGATCGGCGATCCACGCTCCCCCGCCTATCAGCTGGGCAAGCGGTTGAATCTGCCGCCCGCCTATCTGCTGATACATCGGGTGACACTGAGCACGATCGGGGTGCTGTGCCAGCTGGGCGCGACGGTACGGCTGCGTGACGAACTCGAATCCTGGTTGCCGGGATTCTTCTGGGAGTACGAGCAGGAGCCCATGGTCACGGAGGAACCGACCGACGACGTAGTCGCCGGGGCGTAGACGGCGGTCGGCCCGGCCGGCGCAAGCGAGGACCGGGAGGGGGCAGCCCGGGCGGCCGGGCGGAGACGACAGGACCCGGGGCCTGGCGGGCGCATCCCGGACGTCACCACCAGGCGGAGTCGAGACGGCTCTCGATCGCCCTGATGTGCGTGCGGGCGCATGTGTCGCAGACGTACTGGCGGCTGCCGTTCTCCACGGAGCAGGTCCAGGTCGCGGGTGGGGTCTCGCTGTTCGCGGACGCGCCGCACAGGGCGCAGACGACCACCGCGGCGTCCCGCCCGTCGGACCGCTCGTTGCGGGGATGCGTCTCCTCGTCCACCTCGTGACGATAACCCGATGGTCACCGTGGCACGCGGCGCGGCGCTTACGGCGGCGGGCCGTGGTCCCGCGCCGAACGACCGTGGGGCCGGTCCGAACGGACCGGCCCCACGGAAGGGGTACTGAAGAAAGGGTGCTGAAGAACCGGGCACGGGACCAGGTCCGTCGCCGCCGGGCGGAGCGGTCGCCCGGCGGGGGCGGTGCTGGTGAGGGGCCCGGGTCAGTGTCCTCCCGCGCTGGTGCCGAGAGGGGTGCTAATGCATGACCGCCATGGCCAGCGCTCGGCGGGCACGCATCGATACGCGCTCGGCCCTGCGCTGCATCCGACGCGCGTTGACCAGGCGCACGGCCCGGCGTTGCGTGTCGGCCTCCCTCATGCGCTCGTGCATATGAGCACGGGCCAGGGCTTCTGGGATGAGTTGCATCTCGCGGGTCCTGTTCTGGCGCGAATCGTTCGCACCGATGATCGTGACGTTCGGTGTTGCGGAGCCGACGGGCTCATGTGTGGGGACGGACATTGGTGCCTGATTTCGGGGATCGTGGGTGTGGGGACGGTCGATGGTTCCGGTGCGCTTCGTGGGTTTGGGGGCCATGCCCCCCAGTCCGGCGGTCACGCCGCGACCGGGTTCTTGCGCGGACGGCCCCGAGGCCGCTTGCGGGCGACGACGACGCCCTGGACGAAGAGCTCACCACCCCAGACGCCCCACGGCTCGCGCCGCTCCTTGGCGCCGGCGAGGCACGCCTCGACGAGCGGGCAGGTGCGGCAGAGGGACTTGGCGTACTCGACATCGGCCGGCGACTCGGCGAAGAAGACCTCCGGGTCGTAGGAGCGGCAGGGGACGGGTACGTCGAGGTTCTCGATGGCGTCATCGAGCGAGGTGAGCGTGGTGAGGGGGGTCAAGGCGGAGTCCTCCGTAAGGCCGGGCGGCGGGATCGGGTCGGAAAGCGGTACGGACGGGGCGTGCGCTTCGAGTTGCACGGTGGGTGGTGTCCTCGTCTGGTCGTTCCGGCCTGTTGGCCGGAGGGCGGCTGGTACCGGGTGCTGCTTGTCCCGAGGCTCCTTCGCGCTTTCCGTCCGCATGGACGGGCAGGCTGTCCGTCCGTTCGGACAAACAAAAGGGCCGCGGATCCCGAGTGGGGTTCCGCGGCCCTGAAGGCGCCGGCCTGATGCTGAATCAGGCTGGATCACTCCAGGGTTCAGGCCCACGGAAGGCCCACATCGTGTGGTGGTGCGTCGTCTGCTTCTTGGCGCCGGCTTCCACTCCCGCACCGACAGCGGCGAAGGCATAGGCCTGGGCCTGCCCCTTCGCTACTGCTGCTGCCGGTGCCTGAGCCGGTCGCTCATTGCGCTCCCGCACGGGGAAGTTCGCGGAGGACAGCGGGCTGACGGCGGACAGACCGGTGCCACGGAGCGAGAAATCGCGGGAGCAGACGAGGCCGAGCGAGCAGGCGGAGACGACCGAGAGATCGGTCATTTTGTTGGTCTTGATGATGCTGATCACTTCAATCGCCTCCTCTCGGCGTCTCGGGGGACCGGCGGACCGATCCTGCGTATTCGAATAAGTACAGCACAGAGCCAGGGCTTCAGAGAAGCCGCTGTCCCTGTGGTTAAGAACCTATGGTGATGACTGGGGCAGGCGCAAACTATTTTTCCGACGAGTTTCCCTCACGCCTCGCCGGAGGCGTCCGGTGTCTGCTCCTCCCCCGTCCCACCTGCGCAAATGGCGAGAACCGCGGTCCCGAAGCGGTTCAGCTTCCGCGTGCCGACACCGGAGATCACCGCCAGTTCGCCCGCGCTGCCCGGCACTGCCTCGGCGATCGCCATCAACGTCTTGTCGGTGAACACGCAATAGGGGGGCTGGCCGATCTCCTTGGCCCTGACGGACCGCCAGTCGCGCAGTCGCTCGTACAACGCCTCGTCCATGTCGGACGGGCAGTCGTCACAGCGCATCAGCTTCATCTCGCCCGCGTCGGTGAGGGTCTTCCCGCAGACCCGGCACCGGGCCGGGCCGCGCCGGGTGCGCCTGGCAACCGGGCCCTGGCGCCGTTCGGCGCCGCCGTCCACTGCCACCTCGATGTGCGGACCGCGGGCCGCCGTCCCGGGGCGCAGCCCGGTCAGGAACCTGCTCGGGCGGCGTCCCGCGCGTCCGCCCGGCGAACGGGCGAGCGACCACGACAGCGAGAGGTGGACACGGGCCCGGGTGATGCCGACATAGAGGAGCCGCCGCTCCTCCTCGATCTGCTCGTCGGTCCGGGCGTAGGCGATCGGCAGCATGCCCTCGGTCAGTCCGACCAGGAACACGGCGTCCCATTCCAGCCCCTTCGCCGAGTGCAGCGAGGCGAGGGTGACCCCCTGGACCGTGGGGGCGTGCTGAGCGGCGGCCCGTTCGTCGAGCTCCGCCACCAGGTCGGAGAGCGTCGCCCCCGGCCTGGCCCGTTCGAAGTCCTCGGCGAGCCGGACCAGTGCGGCGAGGGACTCCCAGCGGTCGCGCACCGCCCCGGAACCCGCGGGGGGCTTCGGTGTCCACCCCTTGGTGGACAGCACCGCGCGCACCTGGGCCGCCAGATCCTCCGCGTCGTCCAGCAGACGGTCGTTGCCTCCCGCGCGCGCGGCGCCTCGCAGGGCCGTGCCCGCCTCCCGCACCTCCGCCCGTTCGAAGAAGCGCTCCGCGCCGCGCAGCTGGTAGGGCACTCCCGCGTCGGCCAGGGCCTGTTCGTAGACCTCGGACTGGGAGTTGACCCGGTAGAGCACGGCGATCTCGCCGGCCGGGACGCCCGTGGCGATCAGGTCGCGCACGCGGCGGGCGGTGCCCTCCGCCTCCGCGGGCTCGTCCGCGTACTCCGTGCGGACGGGCTCGGGGCCGGGATCGCGCTGCGAGATCAGTTCCAGCCGGTGCTCGGCGGCGCGGCCGCGGGCCTGGCCGAGCAGCCCGTTGGCCAGATGGACGACCTGGGGGGTGGAGCGGTAGTCCCGGACCAGCTTGACGACGGTCGCGTGCGGGTGGCGGCTGCGGAAGCTCAGCAGGTGTTCGGGGGTGGCTCCGGTGAAGGAGTAGATCGTCTGGCTCGCGTCGCCGACGACGCACAGGCTGTCCCGGTCTCCCAGCCAGAGGTCGAGCAGCCGTTGCTGGAGGGGGCTGACGTCCTGGTACTCGTCGACCACGAAGTGCTGGTACTGGCGGCGGACGTGCTCGGCGATGTCGTGACGGTCCTGGAGGATGGCGACGGTCAGCAGCAGCACGTCCTCGAAGTCGATCACCGCGTGATCGCGCTTCAGCTGCTCGTACATGGCGTAGATCTGGGAGATCTCGGCCGGATCGCGCGGGGCGTCCCGACGGGTCCTGGCAACCACGGCCGGATAGTCGGCGGGCACCGTCTGGGTGACCTTGGACCACTCGATCTCGCTCGTGACGTCACGCAGCTCGTTGCGGTCGAGCCGGATGCGGCAGCGGGCCGCCGCCTCCGCGACCAGCTGGACCTTGCGCTCCAGCAGCCGCGGCAGGTCACCGCCGACCGCCTTCGGCCAGAAGTACTGGAGCTGGCGCAGCGCGGCGGAGTGGAACGTCCGCGCCTGCACCCCGCCCGCGCCGAGCTGGCGCAGGCGTCCGCGCATCTCGCCCGCGGCCCGATTGGTGAACGTGACGGCGAGCACGCTCGCCGGCTGGAGTATCCCCGCGCGCACCCCGTAGGCGATGCGATGAGTGATCGCACGCGTCTTGCCCGTACCGGCCCCGGCCAGCACACACACCGGGCCGTGCAGGGCCGTGGCGACCTCGCGCTGCTCGGGGTCGAGCCCGTCGAGCACGGCGTCGGCCGACTCGGGGACCTGTGGGAAGAGGGAGGAATGCGTTGCTGCTGTCACCCCGCCATGCTGCCAGGTCGCTCGTGACCGGTGCGGAGGTTGTCCACAGGGGCGGTCCGTCCGTCGTACTAATCGCTGCGCTCCGCGTTGCTCGTGGGGCTCCGCCCGATCGCGGGGCTCCGTACGGGGACGCTGTCGCGGGCCCGGTGTGAGATGTCTCCGGGCCGGGCGGCGGCGGGAATGGTGGTCGGCTCGCGTACGTTGCCCATCCGGGCGGACCGAGCAGGACCGCGCAGTCGGACGAGACAGAGGAGCGGGAAGAGATGCCGGGCACTGTGACGATGTACAGCACCACGTGGTGCGGCTACTGCCGTCGGCTCAAGAGCCAGATGGACCGCGAGGGCATCGCGTACAAGGAGATCAACATCGAGCAGGACCCGGAGTCCGCCACCTTCGTCGAGAAGGCCAACGGGGGCAACCAGACCGTACCCACCGTGCTGGTGGTCGGCTCGACGGGCGCCGAGGCCGTCATGACGAACCCGTCCCTGGCCCAGGTGAAGCAGGCGCTCGCCGTCTGATCCGCCGACGCGGCAACGCCCCTCATCGGTACCGGTGAGGGGCGTTCTCGCGTTTTCCGGTCGTCATCTCGCATCTTCCGGTCGTCGTCGCGTCTCCGCCGGTCGTCTCGCGCCCGGCAGATGTGCTCAGCCGACGCTGCCCGGCTTGGGAAGCGGCTTTCCGTACCACATCTCGATCAGGCGGGACGCGATCGAGATGCCGTACGGGGGCAGGACCTCGCCCGATTCGAAGGCCGCGGTCAGTTCCTCGCGGGAGAACCAGCGGGCTTCCTCGATCTCCTCGCCGTCCACGTCGATCTCGGCGGAGGTCGCCCGCGCCATGAAGCCGAGCATCAGGCTGGACGGGAACGGCCAGGGCTGGCTGGCGACGTACTCGACCTCGCCGACCGTGATGCCCGCCTCCTCGAAGACCTCGCGGGCCACGGACTGCTCGATCGACTCTCCCGGCTCGACGAACCCCGCGAGCGTGGAGAAGCGGCCCTCGGGCCAGTGCACCTGACGGCCGAGCAGCGCGCGGTCCTGGTCGTCCGTCACCAGCATGATGACCGCGGGGTCGGTGCGCGGGTAGTGCTCGGCGCCGCAGGTCGGGCAGCGGCGGATGTGGCCGGCCGCCGCGATGACCGTGCGCTCCCCGCAGCGCGAGCAGAAGCGGTGCAGACGCTGCCAGTTCTCCAGGGCCACCGCGTGCACCATCAGTCCGGCGTCCCGGGGGCCGAGCAGCATCCCGGCCTCGCGCAGCCCGGCCGGGCGGGCCGGCTGGTCCATGCGGCCGGGCAACGAGTCCTTCTGGAGCGCGAAGTAGCTGACGCCGTCCGCGTCGGTGCCCAGGAAGTAGCGGTGGGTCTCGGTGAGCGGGGCCTCGAAGGCCGGTGTCATGACGATCTCCGTACCGCCGTCGGCGGTGTCGTCGATCAGCACCTGTCCGCCGGACACGACGAAGACGCGCGTGGTCGGGTGGCTCCACGCGGCAGCCAGCCACGCCTCGTCGAGGCGGTGGTGCGCCGCGCGGTCGATGCCACTGGGCGCCGTGAGACCGATGGGCCGGTCCGTGACGGCGTTGTCGAAGGTGCTCACAGGTGCTTCCTACTCCCCGGGACGGTTCGGGTGTTCAGAGGGCTCGGCGAAAAGCTCAACGGAGTGCCTCGGCCAGCTCGCCCCAGAGGTGGGCGGTCGTCTCCACGCCCTTGAACAGCAGGTCCAGTTCGACCTTCTCGTTGGGGGCGTGCCAGCCGTCGGAGGGGACGGAGATGCCGAGGAAGAGAACGGGGGCGCCAAGGACGTCCTGCAGGTCGGCGGCGGGCCCCGAGCCTCCTTCGCGAGTGAAGAGGATCTTCCGGCCGAAGGCTCGTCCCATCGCGCGGGAGACCGCTCGCAGGGCGGGGTGGTCCAGCGGCGTGAGGCAGGGGCGGGTGGCCGGGGAGAAAGTGATCCGGTGTCGGATGCCGGCCGGGATCCGGGCCTCGGCCCAGGCACGGACCACCTGCTGGATGTGGTCGGGGTCCTGGCCCGCGACCAGCCGGAAGCTGATCTTCACCAGGGCGGAGGAGGGGATGATCGTCTTGCTGCCCGCGCCCTGGTAGCCGCCGCCGATGCCGTTGACCTCTGCGGTGGGGCGGGCCCAGACGCGTTCCAACGTGGAGTAGCCGGCCTCTCCGGACGCCGACCGGGACCTGGCGGTGCGCAGCCAGCTCACCTCGTCGAAGGGGAGTTCGGCGAAGAGTGCGCGCTCGGCCTCGGTGAGCTCCGTCACGCCGTCGTAGAAGCCGGGTATCGCGATCCGGCCGTCCGCGTCGTGCAGCGCGGCAACGAGCCGGGCCACGGCGGTCGCGGGGTTGGGGACGGCGCCGCCGAACGAGCCGGAGTGGATGTCCTGCTCGGGGCCGTACAGCTCGATCTCGCACTCGGCGAGGCCGCGCATGCCCGTACAGACCGTGGGGGTGTTCTCGTCCCACATGCCGGTGTCGGAGACGATCACGGCGTCGGCGGCGAGGCGGGCGGCCCGTTCCTCGACCAGCGCGCGGAAGTGCGGCGAACCGGACTCCTCCTCTCCCTCGATCAGCAGCTTGAGGTTGACGGCGGGGGCGGTACGACCGGTGGCGGCGAGGTGGGCCCGGACACCGAGGGTGTGGAAGAACACCTGCCCCTTGTCGTCGGCGGCACCCCGCCCGTACATGCGGCCGTCGCGGATCACGGGCTCGAACGGGTCGGTGTCCCAGCCGTCCTCGCGGGCCGCGGGCTGCACGTCGTGATGCCCGTAGACGAGGACGGTCGGGGCGTCCGGGTCGCCGGACGGCCACTCGGCGAAGACGGCGGGGGCGCCGGGGGTGTCCCAGATCTCGGTGACCGGGAAGCCGGTCTCCCGCAGCTTGGCGGACAGCCACTCGGCGCTGCGCCGTACGTCCCCGTCGTGCTCCGGCTGGGCGGACACGGACGGGATGCGCAGCCAGGAGGCGAGGTCGTCGAGGAAGGCTGTGCGGTGCTGCTCGGTGTACGTGTGGACGGCGCTGTCCGGGGTGTCGCTCATGGTGTCGAGCCTATCGGCCGTCGGGAGGTGGCTCGTCCAGCAGGATCCGCTCCAGTTCCGCCCGGCCCGGGAGCCGGGCGGGCCGTACGGTCTCGCCGCTGCGCACGTACAGGAACGTGGCCGTGACGGCGGTGAGGGGCAGATCGTGCAGTTCGGCCCAGGCCAGGCGGTAGATCGCGAGCTGGAGGGGGTCGGCGGTGCGGGTGCGGGTGGTCTTCCAGTCGACGATCTCGTACGTGTCCTCCCCGGTGCGGTAGACGGCGTCGATCCGACCCCTGATCACCCGGCCCGCGAGGGTGATCTGGAACGGGGTCTCCACCCGGTGGGGAGTTCGGCGGGCGTACGGGGTGCGCTCGAACGCCTCCTTGAGCGCGGCGAGATCCCGCTCGTCGGCGATCTCGGCCTCGCTCTCGTCGCCGCCGGGCAGCTCGTCCGGGCCGAGCATGGGCAGGGGAAGCTCCTCGAAGCGGGACTCCACCCAGGCGTGGAATCGGGTGCCCCTGCGGGCCGCGGGCTGTGGTGGCCTCGGCATGGGGCGGGCCAGCTCCCGTGCGAAGCCGTCGGGGTCGTCCGCGAGCTTCAGCAGTTGGGTGGCGGAGAGCGCGGGGGGTACGAGGACGTCGCGCACGGTGGCGCGGGCGCGGCGCAGTTCGCCGGTGAGGGCGTCGAGGTCGCGGTCCCAGGAGGCCAGCACGCGGGTCTCCTCCGGGGTGAGGCGGTGCGTCCCGGGGGTGCGGCGTGGTTCGGGAGGACGGGGGGCCTCCTCGGCGTGCTCGGGGACACGGGCCGCCGGGACGGAGGTGGCGGTGCCCGGAGCGGAGGCGGGTGCGGAGGCCGGTGCGGGCGGGCGCTCCGTCGACAGGGCGTCCCAGTCGTCGGCCCGGTCCTCGGCCCCGTCGGGGTATATCTCGTCCGGATATGCCTCGTCGGGGTACGCCTCCTCCGGAGACGTCTCGTCCGGATACGGCTCGTCGGCGGGGAAGGAGGCGTTCCCGTACGGGTCGTCGTACGGATCCGGGGCGGTGGCCCGCGTCCCGTACGCGTCCGGGCCGGCCTCCGTCGCGGTCAGGGCGTCCAGATGCGCCAGGACCGTTTCGGCGGCGGCCCTGCGGCGGATCAGCGCGGTGTCGTCGAGGGGCAGCGGCCATGCCCGGTCGGCCTGCTTCTCCTCCAGCGCGGGGTTCTTCTCGCCCTCGGCCGGTTCGTCGGCCCATGCCTCGATCTCGCCGTGTCCGGCCGCGCAGTGCTCGTACAGCGCGTGCAGGAAGGCGGACGGGCCGCGCGGCTTCTTCTGGGTCGGCCCCCACCAGTGGCCGGAACCCAGCAGCAGCGATCGGGGCCTGGTGAAGGTCACATAGCCCAGGCGGAGCTCCTCTGTGTGCTGATGCTCCTTCATCGCCTCCTTGAACTCCTTGAGCCCCTTGGCGTCCGGGGAGTCGAGGGCGGGGAGCGTGGCCGTGTCGCCGCGCAGGGCGTGCGGCAGGACCTGGGGCTGGGACGTCCAGGCGTCGCGGGACTGGCCGCTGGGGAACTGACCGGCGACCAGTCCTGGCACCGCGACGACGTCCCACTCCAGGCCCTTGGACTTGTGCGCGGTGAGGACCTTGACGGTGTTCTCGCCGCCCGGCAGGGCGTTGTCCAGGCCCTTCTCGTACTGGACGGCGGTGCGCAGGAAACCCAGGAAGGCGAGGAGCGTGGCCTCGCCCTCGACGGCGGCGAAGCGGGCGGCCACGTCGAGGAAGTTGGCCAGCGTCTCGCGGCGGCGGGCGGCCAGCGCGTGCGGCGACGCGGAAAGCTCGACCTCCAGGCCGGTGGTGGCGAGGACCCGGTGCAGCACGTCCATGAGGGGATCGGCCAGGGAGCGGCGCAGATCGCGCAGTTCGGCGGCCAGGTGGGCGAAGCGGACGCGGGCCTCGGCGGAGAACGGCAGCCCGTCGTCCGCCTCGCCGCCCGATTCGAGGAAGGTGTCCAGCGCATCGGCGAGCGAGATCACTTCGGCCGGGTCGGTGCCTTCGACGGCCTCGGCAAGGCGCCGGTCGGGGTCGGGGCCGTCCTCGTCGCCGTGGCCCGCGCGGTGCACGAGGAGGCGGGCCCGACGGCCGAGGAGGGCCAGGTCCCGGGGGCCGATCCGCCAACGGGGGCCGGTGAGCAGCCGGACCAGGGAGGCGTTGGCCCCCGGGTCCTGGAGGACCTCGCAGACCGCGACGAGGTCGGCGACCTCGGGCAGGTGGAGCAGCCCGGAGAGGCCGACGACCTCGACCGGGACGTCACGGGCCACCAGCGCGGCGTGGATCTCCGGGAAGTCGCCCGCGGTGCGGCACAGGACGGCGATCTCGCCGGGGTGCTTGTCGGTCCTGACGAGGTGGGCGATGGAGTCGGCGATCCAGTCGATCTCCTCGTCGTGGGTGCGGAGCAGGGCGCAGCGGACGGTGCCGTCGCGCTCGGCCCCCGGGGCGGGGCGCAGGGCCTCGACCCCCTCGTGCATGGCGCGCAGGGGCGCGGCGAGGCCGTTGGCGAGGTGGAGGAGCCGACCGCCGCTGCGGCGGTTCTCGCTGAGGGAGTAGCGGGTGGCGGGGGTGCCGTCGGCGTGCGGGAAGTGGAGCGGGAAGTCGTCGAGGTTGGCGACGGAGGCGCCTCGCCAGCCGTAGATCGCCTGACAGGGGTCGCCCACGGCGGTGACCGCGTGGCCGGTCGGCGTCGCGTCCGCCGTCTGCCCATGGCCGTTCCCCGTCTGCTGGTGGCCGTTCCCCGTCCGTCCGTGGCCGGTCGGCGTCGCGTCCGCCCATGTGGTCCCCGGCGCTTCCATCCGCGCGGTCCGCGTCGTCCCTGTCCCTGCGGTCACCGACGCCGCGTCCGGTCCGCGGCCGAAGAGGGCGGAGAGCAGGAGCCGTTGGGCGACCGAGGTGTCCTGGTACTCGTCGAGCAGCACGACCCGGAACTCGTCGCGCAGGATCGCCCCGACCTCTGGGCGGGTCAGTGCCAGTTCGGCGGAGAGCGCGATCTGGTCGCCGAAGTCGAGGAGGTCGCGGCTCCTCTTGGCCTCGCGGTAGCGCCGGGTCAGGTCCAGCAGCTCGCGGCGGGCCCGCGCGGTCTCGGGGATCTTGCGCAGCTCGGCGTTGGTGAGCCGGGCCGTTTCGAGCGTCTGGAGCAGATCGGTGTCGTACTCCGCCAGTTCCTCGGGCCGCACGAGGTGCTCGGCCAGTTCGGCGTCAAGGGCCAGCAGATCGCTGACCAGTGTGGCGAACGACCTGGTCAGAGCCGGATACGGACCGGGGGCCTCACGCAGTACGCGAGCGGCGAGCTGATAGCGGGTGGCGTCGGCGAGGAGGCGTGTGGTGGGCTCCAGCCCGATGCGCAGTCCGTGTTCGGTGAGAAGCCGGCCAGCGAACGCGTGGTACGTGGAGATGCTCGGCTCGCCGGGCGGGTCGTCCGGATCGATGACGTCCGGGTCGGTGACCCCGGCGGCCACGAGGGCCTTGCGGACGCGTTCGGCGAGCTCGCCCGCCGCCTTGTTGGTGAAGGTGAGCCCGAGGACCTGCTCGGGAGCGACCTGTCCCGTCCCCACCAGCCACACCACGCGCGCGGCCATCACCGTGGTCTTCCCCGACCCGGCTCCGGCGACGATCACCTGCGGGGCGGGCGGCGCGGTGATGCAGGCCGTCTGCTCCGGGGTGAACGGGATCCCCAGGAGTTCCTTCAGCTGCTCGGGATCGGTGATACGTGGGGACACCCGATCGAGGCTAACCGGCCCCACCGACAACGTGCGGCGCCGAGCCCTTCGATCCCCACCGGAACCAGTCGGAACCAGTCGGATCCCGGCGCGCCTGGTCGAGCCGTGCCGACCCTGGTCGAGCCGTGCCTGGTCGTCGCAGAGCGCTGACGACCCCGATCGTTGTCGATCACTGCTGGTTGTTTCCGAGCACCGACCGGTCGTCGTCGAGCAACGCCGGTCATTCCACGATGTGGCGGCCCTCCGGCTGCGCGCTGCACGAGGCGCGGAAGGCGCAGTGCGTGCAGTGCCCGCCCGTCGTGGGGGTGAACCGTTCGTCCAGGACCCGGCCCGCCGCCGTGGCCAGCAGTTCGGACACCCACTCGCCGGAGAGCGGCTCCTGGGCCTGCACCTTCGGCAGGGTGTCGCCACCCTCCTTCTTCGGGGCGGACTGACGCAGTTGCACGAGTTCGGCGCCGCCCGGTTCGGGGCGGTGGCCGTCGAAGGCGTCGTCGACCGCTCCTTCCCGTACGGCCAGCTGGTACACGGCGAGCTGGGGGTGACGGGCGACCTCGTCCTTGGTGGGCGACTGTTTGCCGGTCTTGAAGTCGACGACGTACGCCCGGCCCTCGGCGTCCCGCTCGACCCGGTCCATGGAACCGCGGATGCGTACCCGGTACTCCCCCGCCTCCAGGGTCACGTCGAAGTCGTGCTCGCTCCCGGCATGGGTGCGTCCGGCGCGGTCCATGACGTGCCAGCGCAGGAAGCGTTCGAGGGCGATCCGGGCCTGCTCCTTCTCCTGCCGGGACTTCCAGGGGGCGTCGAAGGCGAGGCCGTCCCAGACCGAGTCCAGCCGTTCCATCAGGACATCCAGGTCGGCGGGGGTGCGCCCGGAGGCGACCTCGTCGGCGAGCACGTGCAGGACGTTGCCGAAGCCCTGGGCCGCGGTCGCCGGGGCGTCCGCCTTGACCTCGCGGCCGAGGAACCACTGGAGCGCACAGGTGTTGGCGAGCTGGTCCAGGGCGCTTCCGGAGAGGGCCACGGGCCGGTCCCGGTCGCGGAGCGGGACGGTGGACTGGGTCGGCTCGTTCAGGCCCCACCAGCGGTGCGGATGGGCCGCGGGCACCAGGGGCCGGCCCTCGTCGTCGGAGAGCGCGGCGAGCCGGGCGAGGCGGCGGGCGGCTTCCTCGCGCAGGGCCTCCGACGCGTCCGGGTCGACGGTGGTGGCGCGGAGCTCGGCGACGAGCGCGGCGACGGAGAGGGGGCGGCGCGGGCGGCCGGTGACGTCGCGCGGTTCGACACCGAGTTCCGTGAGGAAGCGGGACGGCTGGTCGCCGTCGTCGGAGGGCGCTGCGACCGCGGTGACGACGAGGCGTTCGCGGGCACGGGTCGCGGCGACGTAGAAGAGGCGGCGTTCCTCGGCGAGCAGGGCGCCGGAGGTGAGCGGCTCGGCCAGGCCGTCGCGGCCGATCCGGTCCGCTTCGAGCAGCGAGCCCCGGCGGCGCAGGTCCGGCCAGAGCCCCTCCTGCACGCTCGCGACGACGACCAGGCGCCACTGCAGGCCCTTGGAGCGGTGTGCGGTCATCAGCCGTACGGCGTCGGGGCGCAGAGCACGCCGGGAAAGGGTGTCGGCGGCGATGTCCTGGGCATCCACCTCTTCCAGGAAGTTGAGCGCGCCGCGCCCGCCGGTGCGTTCCTCGGCGCGGGCGGCGGTCTCGAAGAGCGCGCAGACGGCGTCGAGGTCACGGTCGGCGTTGCGCCCGCCCGCTCCCCCGCGCAGCGCGGCGCGTTCCAGGCGCGCCGGCCACGGGGTGCCCGCCCACAGCTCCCACAGCGCCTCCTCCGCCGTACCGCCGCCTTCGAGCAGTTCGCGCGCCTTGCGCAGGAGCGCGCCGAGGCGCTGGGCTCCGCGGGCGTACGCCGGGTCGTGCGTGACAAGCCGTTCGGGCTCGGCGAGAGCGCGGGCCAGCAGGTCGCCGGAGGGGGGCGGTACGCGGTTCCCGGCGGCCCGCTCCTCGTCGCGCAGGGCCCGGCCGAGGCGGCGCAGGTCGGCCGCGTCCATGGAACCAAGGGGGGAGGCAAGGAGGGACAGTGCGGTCTCGGTGTCCAGCCAGGACACCGCCGGTGCCTCTGGTGCCGCCGGTGCCTCTGGTGCCGCCGGTGCCTCTGGTGCCGCCGGTGCCTCCGGTACCGCCGGTGCCTCTGGTGCCGCCGGTGTCTCCGGTGCCGCCGGTTGCTCCAGCGCCTGCGGTTCCTCCGGTGCTTCTGCTGCCCCTGCCGCCCCTGGCATCTCGCATGGCTCCGGCGTCGAAGACGCCGCGTGCGCCTCCGTCGCCCCTGACACCTGTGACACCCCTGACGTCTCTGACACACCAGGCGCCTCTGGCGTCCCTGACACCGCCGCCGTCACCGAGGCCGCCGGCGCCACACCCGAGGCATCCGTGCCCCGGGCATCCGCGCCCGGCGCACCCCGGAGCAGTGCCGCCGTGGCGACCGCGCGCAGGGCGGTCAGGAGGGGAGCGACCGCCGGTTCATGGCGCAGGGGGAGATCGTCCCCGTCGACCTCCAGGGGAACCCCGGCCGAGGTCAGGGCCCGGCGGAGCGAGGGGATCGTGCGGCCCCCGGCCCGTACGAGCACCGCCATCTCGCTCCACGGAACGCCGTCCTCCAGATGCGCCCGGCGCAGCAGATCGGCGATGTTGTCCAGCTCGGTGGAGGCGGTCGGGTAGGTGTACGCCTCCACCTCGCCGCCCTCGTGGACTGCGGCGAGATCCCGGTGGGCGCGGACCTGCTCCACGGGCAGCCGGGGCAGCGGCATCCGGCGGGTGAGCAGCCGGGTGGCCTCCAGCAACCGGCCGCCGGAACGGCGCGAGGTGGTGAGGACGGCGACCGGGGCCGGGGTGCCGTCCGCCCGGCGGAACGTCTCCGGGAAGTCGAGGATGCCGTTCACATCGGCCCCCCGGAACGCGTAGATCGACTGGTCGGGGTCACCGAAGGCGATCAGGTCCCGGCCGCTCCCGCCCCTCCGGCCGCCTCCGCCTTCCGGGCCGCCCGCGGCCCCGTGTCCGGGCCTCCTTCCCCGGCCGCTCCCGGTCCCCCGGCTCCCAGCCAGCGCGTGCAGCAGCCGTACCTGTGCCGGGTCCGTGTCCTGGTACTCGTCGACGAACACCGCGTCGTACCGCTCCGTCAGCCACGCCGCCACCTCGGGGCGCTCCGCGAGCAGCACGGCCCGGTGGACCAGCTCCGCGTAGTCCAGCACCCCCTGGGCGTCCAGCACGTCCAGGTACTCGGCCAGGAACCGGGCCGCCGCGCCCCAGTCCGGCCGGCCGGTGCGGCGGGCGAAGGCGGCCAGGGCTTCCGGGCCGAGGCCCAGTTCACGGCTGCGGGCGAGCACCGCCCGCACCTCGTCCGCGAAGCCGCGCGTGGTCAGGCAGGCCCGCAGCTCGTCGGGCCAGCGGATGTGCGGGAAACCGTCCTTCTCCAGTTCGAGCTGGCCCGCCAGCAGCTCTCGGACGGTGACGTCCTGCTCCGGGCCGGAGAGCAGCCGCATCGGTTCGGCGAAGAGGTCGGCGTCCTGGTGTGCACGGACCAGGGCGTAACAGAAGGAGTGGAACGTGGTGGCCTGCGGACTGCTGGCGGCCCCCATCCGGACGGCCATCCGGTCGCGCAGTTCCACGGCGGCCTTGCGGCTGAAGGTGAGGACCAGGATGCGGGCGGGGTCGCGGCCGCTCGCCACCCGGGCTGCGACCGCCTCGACGAGCGTGGTCGTCTTGCCGGTACCGGGGCCGGCGAGCACCAGGAGCGGTCCTCCGGGGTGGTCAACCACCGCACGCTGCGCCGCGTCCAGAAGAGGGGGGTCCACGGGACCCGGCGGGGTGCGCACCAGTCGGAACGCGCCCGTGGTCCGCTGTCGTACCTCATGGTGCGGACTGTGTCGGGTGGTGGAGGAGTTCACGTGGATCGCCGGTCCTGGTGGATGTACGGGTGGGGGCGGGTGGGTGTGCGGGTGACGAGGGTGCGGCGCGTGCCGCGGACCGACGACGCTACGCCAGTGAGGGCGCGGAGCGGCGCGGGCCGACTGCGCGACTCGTCACGTTACGCACCACGATCGGCCTCGCCCCGCGGGTACGCGTCGCACCACACGCCACTGCGTCCCGCGCGCCGGCCCACGTCCCCTCGCGCGTCGCATCACGCGCGCCGGTCCGCGCGGCGGGCGCGGTGGCGCCGCCCGTCGGCCGCCGAACCGTGTCGCACATCACGCACACCGCCGCACGCCCCGCCGACACCCCCACCGTGTCGCACGTCACGTACGCGGGCGTACGCCCCGTCGCATTCCGTGTTCCGCCGGTCTCTCCGGGCATCCGCGCGGGTCTCCCGCCGGATGTCGGACGGATCGCACGGGCCCGGCGACGCCCGTTGCGCCCCCGAATGGCCGAAGCTGTCAGATGTGAGCATTTCTGTCCTCTTCCCGGTCCGCGTCGGCATCGCCGATGACGCCGTCCCACCGCGCCCGCTTCATGTCGAGGCGCGGCAGATGGCCCTCCGCGCCGCGCGGCGCCTCGCGCAGCGGGGTGTTCTCCTCGCGGTAGTGGTCCAGTGCGCGCAGTTCGTGGCCGGGCAGCAGCGCCCCGTCGGCGCGCACCACACGCCACCACGGCACAGCGCCCCCGTACAGCGCCATGACCCGGCCGACCTGGCGGGGACCGCCGTCCCCCAGCCATTCGGCGATGTCCCCGTACGTCATGACACGGCCGGGTGGGATCAGGTCGGCGACGTCGAGCACCCGCTCCGCGTACTCCGGGATCCGGTCGGCATGGTCCGGGGCCCGGTCGGCGTACTCCGCGGTCCCGTCGGCCGGCCGAGCGTCGCCCGTCGCGGCGCCGCTCGATCCCTCGTCACGCGATCCTCCGGCGGCCGGTCCTTCGCCACGGGATCTCCCGGTGCCCGTTTCGTCCGTGCCCGTTCCGTCGGCACCTGTCCGGTGTTGGCTCATCCGAGCCATCCTGCCGTACGCCACCGACAGCCCGCCGCGACCGGCGTGCGCCCGCTCACAAGGCGTGCGCGCGAGGGCAAAGGAGCGTATGTTGCGCTTCGCGTGTCCGCGCGGTACACCCTGATGCCCTTCTCTGTCGCCGGGCCGTGCCACCATCGTGCGGGCGGTGACCGGTGATACGAGAACACGAAGAACACTCAGAGGCAATGAAGGAGCAGGGCGTGCAGCCACCGAAGGCGGCGGACGCCCCTGACGCCGAACCGCACCCGGAATCGCCGGAAGCACGGGAAGCGTCACGAGCACCGGAAACCCCAGCAGTACCGGAAACACCAGAAGCACCGGAAGTACCGGAAGTACCGGAAATGTCGCAGGTACCGGACGCGCCGAAGACGCCGGGCAGGGACGCCGAGCCGTCCGGACGCCTGGCCGGTTCGACGCTCTCGACCGTCGCTGCGGAACAGGCCGAGCGGGTCTCGGGGGACGAACCGCTGCTCCCCGCCCGGGTGCACCGCCCCTCCGACCTCATGCGGCTTCTCATCGGCGTACTGGCGATCAGCGTCCTGTTCGCGATTGCCGCGTTCGCCCATGGCACCACCGCCGGGCTCGAACAGGACATCACCAAGGGCACCGGCCAGGCGCCCGATGCTCTGATCAAGCTCGCCGGGCTCGTCTCCAGCATCGCCGTCCTGCTCGTTCCGGTCGTCTTCGCCATCGAGCGGCTGATCAAACGCGACGGGCTGCGGATCGCGGACGGGGTGCTCGCCGCCGTACTGGCGCACGGTGTCACGCTCGCCGCCGACCTCTGGGTGGCCGAGTCCGCCCCCGGCACCATCAAGGACGCCCTGACCCAACCGCAGCCCGGGGACGCGCTCACCGACCCCGTGCACGGCTATCTCGCTCCCGTGATCGCGTACATGACGGCCGTCGGGATGGCGAGACGGCCGCGCTGGCGCGTCGTGCTGTGGGTGGTGCTGCTGCTCGACGCGTTCGCCATGCTGGTGGGCGGCTTCACCACCCCGTTCTCGATCGTCCTCACCGTGCTGATCGGCTGGACCGTGGCGTACGGCACGCTGTACGCGGTCGGCTCGCCCAACGTGCGGCCGACCGGTCAGCACCTGATGGCCGGTCTGCGCCGGGTCGGCTTCCACCCGGTCACCGCGATGCGCGCCGAGGACACCCCCGACTCCGGCGACCAGAACGACCGGGGGCGCCGTTATCTGGTCACTCTGGAGGACGGACCGCCGCTCGACGTGACGGTCGTCGACCGCGAGCAGCAGGCCCAGGGCTTCTACTACCGGGTGTGGCGCAGACTCACCCTGCGCGGCATCACCCAGAACCGTTCGATCCAGTCGCTGCGTCAGGCGCTGGAGCAGGAGGCGCTGCTCGCGTACGCGGCGATCGCCGCCGGGGCCCACGCGCCCAAGCTGATCGCCACCTCCGAGCTCGGGCCCGACGCCGTGATGCTGGTGTACGAGCACATCGGCGGCCGTTCCCTGGACGCGCTGGAGGACTCGGAGATCACCGACGAGCTGCTGCGCGGCGCCTGGCGGCAGGTGAGGGCGCTCCAGTCGCGACGGATCGCGCACCGCAGGCTCACGGGCGACGCCATCCTGGTGGATGGTGCCGGCACGGTGTTCGTGACCGATCTGCGCGGCGGCGAGATCGCGGCCGGGGATCTGGTCCTGCGGATGGACGTCGCCCAGCTGCTGACCACCACGGGGCTGCGGGTGGGCGCCGAGCGGGCGGTCGCCGGTGCGCTGGAGGTCCTGGGGCCCGACGCGGTGGCGGACTGTCTGCCGCTGCTCCAGCCGATCGCGCTGAGCCGCTCCACCCGGGCCACGCTGCGGCGGCTCGCCCGGGAGCGTTCGCAGCGCGAGCGCGAGGCGGTGCTGGCGGCGTCGGACGCGGCCAAGCGCGCCAGGGCCCTGGAGACCGCGCACGACGAGTACGCCGCCGCGCCCGGCCACGAGGACGAGCGGGCAGCCGGGCGGAGGACCGACGCCAGAACCGGGCGCAAGGCCGAGCGCAAGTCGCTGCGCGTGCAGAAGCAGGCCGAGAAGCGGGCCGTGGACGAGGCGCTGGAGGGGGCGCGCGAGGAGGACCTGCTCTCCCAGATGCGCCAACAGGTCCTGCGCATCCGGCCGCAGGCGCCGGTCGAACCGGTCCGGCTGGAGCGCATCAAGCCGCGCACCCTCCTCAGCTTCATCGCCGGTGCGATCGCCGCGTACCTCCTCATCTCGCAGGTGACCCAGGCCGACTTCGGCGCGGTCGTCGAGCAGGCGGAGTGGGGCTGGGTGGCGGCCGCGGTCGGCTTCTCGGCCCTGAGCTACGTCGCCGCGGCGATGAGCCTGCTGGGCTTCGTGCCGGAGCGGGTGCGGTTCGGGAGGACCGTGCTGGCGCAGGTCGCCGGGTCCTTCGTGAAGCTCGTCGCCCCGGCCGCGGTCGGCGGTGTGGCGTTGAACACGCGGTTCCTGCAACGGGCCGGGGTGCGCCCGGGGCTCGCGGTGGCGAGCGTCGGTGCCTCGCAGCTGTTCGGCCTCGGCTGCCACATCCTGCTGCTCGCCGCGTTCGGATATCTGACGGGCACGGAGAAGACGCCGTCCTCGCTCACCCCGTCCAGGACGGTGATCGCCGGCCTGCTGACGGTCGCCGTGCTGGTGCTGGTGGTGACGGCGGTCCCGTTCCTGCGGAAGTTCGTCGTCACCCGGCTGCGGTCACTGTTCGCCGGGGTGGTGCCGCGCATGCTGGACGTGGTGCAGCGGCCGCAGAAGCTGCTGACCGGCATCGGCGGGATGCTGCTGCTGACCGGGACGTTCGTGATGTGCCTGGACGCGTCGATCCGGGCGTTCAGCGGTCCGGACGTGCCGACGCTCAGCTACGCGAGCATCGCGGTGGTCTTCCTGGCCGGCAACGCGCTGGGATCGGCGGCGCCCACTCCAGGCGGCATGGGTGCGGTCGAGCCCGCGCTGACCCTCGGGCTGATCGCGGTCGGCCTGCCGAAGGAGGTCGCGGCACCGGCGGTGCTGCTGTACCGGCTGCTGACGCTGTGGCTGCCGGTACTCCCGGGCTGGCTCTGCTTCAACCACCTGACCCGCAAGGGCGCGCTCTGAGGGCCTGCCACCCGCTTGGACCGGTGTCCCGTGCACGGGTCCCGCCCCCGCCGCACGATGGGCAGCATGAGGACCTCCCCCGCCCTGCGCACCGCCGCTCTCGCCGCCACGGCCACCGTGCTCCTGCCCCTTGCGCTCACCGCCTGCTCCCGGAGCGGTGACGACAGCGGCCCGGACGGGCCCGGGAACAACCCCTCGCTCGCGGCGAACGCCGCCGAGTCGACCGGTGGCCCCGGCGGCCTCGGGTCCCAGAAGCTGATGTGGAAGCCGTGCCCCGCCCCGTCCGCGGCGCAGGGCGGCGGGAGGGCCCCTGCCCCGCTGCCCGACGGCACCCGCTGGGAGTGCGCCTCCATGAAGGCGCCGCTCGACTATGCCAGGCCCGACGGCGGGACGATCGACCTGGCACTCATCCGGGCCAGGTCCAAGGCCGCGGCCCCGGCCCGGCGCATCGGCTCGCTCGTCTTCAACTTCGGCGGCCCCGGCGCCTCCGGCGTCGCCATCCTGCCCGCCTTCGGCACCACGTACGAGAAGCTCCGCGCCCGCTACGACCTGGTCAGCTTCGACCCGCGCGGGGTCGGCCGCAGCGCCGGGGTGGCGTGCGAGAGCGACCGGCAGCTCGACGCGCGCTACGCGACCGACAGCACCCCGGACACCAGCGCCGAGGTCAACGCCTTCATCAAGGACACCAAGACGTTCGCCGCGGCCTGCCACAAGAACTCCGGCAGGGAACTCCCCTACGTCGGCACCACCGACGCCGCCCGCGACATGGACCTGATGCGCCAGGTGCTCGGCGACCGGAAGCTCCACTACTTCGGCATCTCCTACGGCACCGAACTGGGCGGCGTCTACGCCCACCTGTTCCCGAAGAACGTCGGCCGGGCGGTGCTGGACGCGGTGGTCGACCCGACCCGGGACGCCGAGCAGTCCTCGCTCGGCCAGGCCAAGGGGTTCCAGCTCGCACTGGACAACTTCACCAAGGACTGCGCGGCCCGCGGGGACGCCTGCAAGCTGCCCGGTTCCAACGCGAAGGAGATCGAACAGGGGATCGGCGACCTGCTCGACCAGCTGGAGAAGAAGCCCGTCCCGGGACTCGGCTCCCGGCAGCTCACCCAGACCCTGGCCACCACCGGCATCGCGGCGTCCCTCTACTCCAAGGCCACCTGGCCCCTGCTGGAGCAGGGCGTGGACGAGGCCGACGGCGGGAACGGCGGACTGCTCCTCGCCCTCGCCGACTCGCTGAACGGCCGCTCCCAGGACGGCCGTTACGACAACTCGATGTCCGCCAACACCGCCATCAGTTGCGCCGACTCCAAGCAGCGGTTCACGGTCGACCAGGTGAAATCGAGACTCCCGTCGTTCCGGGCCGCCTCGCCGATCTTCGGCGACTACCTGGGCTGGGGCCTGATGAGCTGCACCGGCTGGCCGGTGGCGGGCGCCTGGAGGACCCCGGACGTCAGCGCCCCGGGCGCGCCCCCCATCCTCGTCATCGGCAACACCGGCGACCCGGCCACCCCGTACCAGGGCTCAAGGGCCATGGCCAACGCTCTGGGCAAGGGCGTCGGCGTGCAGATGACGTACGAGGGACAGGGGCACGGCGCGTACAACAGCAACAACGTCTGTGTGCAGAAGGCCGTCGGGGACTACCTGATGAACGGCAAGGTGCCCGCCGCCGGGACCGTCTGCAAGTAGCCGCCCTTCCGCCCGCCGCGGTGCGTCCGCCCGTTCCCCGTCGCCCGGCCCCGCCCGCCGCCGCGCTTCCTCCTGTCCTCCGTCGTCCGACCGGCCTCCGGCCGCCGTCGTGCGTCCGCCCGTTCCCCGACCGCTGCCGTCGAACGGCCTGTCGGACCCCTTCCCGTACGGTGTTCGTGCCACGGACGCACCCCCGAACACGGGCGGGGCACGCACGGAACGCGGCACACAGGGGAGGGCGAAATCGTGGTCGGACACGTACGGGCCGGGGCGCCGGCCGGGGCCGTGCTGCTGCTGGCAGGGCTGCTCGGGGGCTGCGGCACCAGCGAGGACGGCAAAGCGGCCGAGGGGACGGACCGCGGCGCCGCGTCCGCGCCGTCCTCCGCCGCACCGCCCGGAGCGTCCTCCGCCACGCCGAGCACCCCGTCGCCCCCGCCCGTCCTGCCCGCCGCCCTCACCTCGCAGCGGCCGGACTGGAAGCACTGCACGGCCCCCGAGGGCGGCAGCGCGCCCGGCGGCGACTGGCGCTGCGCGCTCGTGGACGTACCGCTCGACTACGCGAGACCGGACGGCGACACGATCGGGATCGCGTTGATCCGCAAGAAGGCCCGGGACAAGGACCGTCGTCTCGGCTCGATGCTCTTCAACTTCGGCGGCCCCGGGGGTTCCGGGGTCTCGATACTGCCGCGCGCCGCCGAGTCGTACGGGTACGGAAAGCTCAACTCCCGCTACGACCTGGTGAGTTTCGACCCCCGCGGGGTCGCGCGCAGCGCCGGTGTCGTCTGCCGCACCGACAAGAAGCAGGAGAGCGCCCTCCAGAACGTCGACCTGACCCCGGACACGGCGACGGAGAAGGCCGCGTTCATGAAGGACGCGACGGATTTCAGTGCGGGCTGCGCGCACCGCTCCGGCAAGGTCCTGCCGTACGTCGGCACGTCGAACGCCGCCCGCGACATGGACCTGATCCGGCAGGTGCTCGGCGACGAGAAGCTCACCTACTTCGGCATCTCCTACGGCACCGAACTGGGCGGCACATACGCCCACCTCTTCCCCGCGAAGGTCGGACGCACCGTGCTGGACGCCGTCGTCGACCCGACCGCCGACCCGGTCGGGCACGCCCGCAACCAGGCGACCGGCTTCCAGCGGGCGTTGGAGAACTACTTCAAGGACCGCGGCCAGGACCCGAAGACCGGGACGCGGCGCATCGCCCGGCTGCTGGAACACATCGACCAAAAGCCGCTGCCCACCGACTCCGGGCGCGAGCTCACCGAGTCGCTGGCCGTCACCGGCATCGTCACGCCGCTGTACTCCGAGAGCAGCTGGCCCTACCTGACCCGGGCGCTGGACGAGGCGGAGAAGCGTGACCGGGGCACCTTGCTGCTCCAGCTGGCCGACTCCTACAACGGCCGTGCCGAGAACGGGCACTACGACACCCAGAGCCATGCGCAGCGCGCCGTCTCCTGCGCCGACAGCAGGCCCCGGCCGACGGTGGCCGAGGCGAGGGCCCTGCTGCCGGAGTTCCGGAAGCTCTCCCCGGTGTTCGGCCCCTTCCTGGCGTGGGACACCGCCGGCTGGTGCGCGCGGTGGCCGGTGGCGGGCGAGCACGACCACCCGGAGGTGAGCGCTCCGGGCGCCGCCCCGGTGCTGGTCGTCGGTACGACCGGTGACCCGGCCACGCCCTACGAGGGCGCGCGGAAGATGGCGGACGCGCTCGGCGACGGTGTCGGCGTCCTGGTCACCAACAAGGGCGAGGGACACGGCTCGTACGGCAGGAGCGCGTGCGTGACATCGACCGTGGACGCGTACTTCCTCGACGGGAAGGTCCCGGCGGACGGCACGACCTGTTCCTGACTGGGCGGCGGGGTGCGAGAGAACCCCGGGATTCGGGTACCGCGGCAGCCGGGTACGCGGAAGGGGCCGATCCGCGACATGCGGACGGCCCCTCCGGAGCATTCGGCTTCGTGCGCCGTGCTTCGTGCCTCGCGCTTGGTGCTTGGTGCTTGGTGCTTGGTGCTCAGTACACCGGCTTCTCGGGCTCGATCTGGTTGACCCAGCCGATCACGCCGCCGCCCACATGCACCGCGTCGGCGAAGCCCGCCGACTTGAGGACCGCGAGGACCTCGGCGCTGCGGACACCCGTCTTGCAGTGCAGGACGATGCGCTTGTCCTGCGGGAGGTCCTGGAGGGCGTTGCCCATCAGGAACTCGTTCTTCGGGATCAGCCGGGCGCCCGGGATCGAGACGATCTCGAACTCGTTGGGCTCGCGGACGTCGATGATCTCGATCTTCTCGTCCGCGTCGATCCACTCCTTGAGCTGCTTGGGAGTGATCGTGGAACCGGCCGCCGCCTCCTGGGCCTCCTCCGACACGACGCCGCAGAACGCCTCGTAGTCGATGAGCTCGGTGACCGTGGGGTTCTTGCCGCAGACCGCGCAGTCGGGGTCCTTGCGGACCTTGACCTGGCGGTACTGCATCTCCAGGGCGTCGTAGATCATCAACCGGCCGACCAGCGGGTCACCGATGCCGGCGAGCAGCTTGATGGCCTCCGTGACCTGGATGGAACCGACCGAGGCGCAGAGCACCCCGAGCACACCGCCCTCGGCGCAGGAGGGGACCATGCCCGGCGGGGGCGGCTCCGGGTAGAGGCAGCGGTAGCAGGGGCCGTGCTCGGACCAGAACACGGACGCCTGACCGTCGAACCGGTAGATCGAGCCCCAGATGTACGGCTTGTTCAGCAGCACCGCCGCGTCGTTGACCAGATAGCGGGTGGCGAAGTTGTCCGTGCCGTCCACGATCAGGTCGTACTGCGCGAAGATCTCCAGCACGTTGTCGGCCTCGAGCCGCCCCTCGTGCAGCACCACGTTCACGTACGGGTTGATGCCGAGCACCGAGTCCCTGGCGGACTCGGCCTTGGGACGGCCGATGTCGGACTGACTGTGGATGATCTGGCGCTGCAGGTTCGACTCGTCGACCTCGTCGAACTCCACGATGCCGAGCGTGCCGACACCGGCGGCGGCCAGGTACATCAGGGCCGGGGAACCGAGACCGCCGGCCCCGACGCACAGCACCTTCGCGTTCTTCAGCCGCTTCTGCCCGTCCATCCCGACATCCGGGATGATCAGGTGGCGGGAGTACCTGCGGACCTCGTCGACGGTGAGCTCAGCAGCTGGCTCGACCAGGGGTGGCAGCGACACAGGGACCTCAACAATGCAGGTGGTCGGTTTCTACGTACTTCATCTGCGTACGGTTGTTCTTCCCGTAACACTGCCACGCCCTTTCTCATTCCGAGTTACCCGGTCCGATCCGCGAGACGATTTCGTCCCAGTAACTGGGCAGCGCCACAAATGGGTCATTCTGCCCGTGTTGACCGTCTCGGTCCGTGAAAAAGATCGTGCCCGCGCCCTGCCAGCGCGCGATGCGCATGGCCTCGTCGAGGTGGGTGCGCGGAACACCGTGGACGAAGTGCGCGAACCGCTCGGGTGGGTAGTCGGCGGTCCACTCCGCCACCTGGGACCAGCGGTAGTCCGTCCACGGCCCGGAGAAGGTCACCAACTGGTCGGCGGCCTCGGCGTAGCCGGGATGCGGATGCGTGCCGATGCCCAGCACCAGCGGCCCGCCGCCTCGGCCGTACGTGCCGTGCCCGGTGCCTCCGCCACCCCCGGCTCCTTCCCCGTACGCCCCGTCGCCGGGCCGGCCGCTTCCCGTCCCGTCACCGGCCCCGCCGTGTTCCAGAAGGGTGGCGAGGGTACTGGTGAGGCGGCGGACGGCCGGGAGTTCGGCCCGCTCGGACGGGCACCGGCCGAGGTAGAAGCCGTCGACGCGGTACCAGCTCAGGAAGGACTGTGCGTCGGCCATCAGGTCCCCGAAGGGGCGGCTGCCGAAGGCCAGGTCGAGGTGACCGAGCAGCCGGCCGCCCGCCGCGCGTACGGAGTCGTGCGGGGCGTCGCCGTGCAGCGCGCGCTCCCGCGCGTTGCGCAGGCGGCCCGCCGCCTCCAGGCAGTGCGGATCGGGCCGGGCGCCGGGGCCGTCGTCGACGTTGAGGACGGCCCAGTGCAGCGGGGTGCCGGGGCGGGTGAGTTCGGCCCACTCCGTGGGGGCGAGCAGCGGGTGCGCGTACCCGGGTACGCCGAAGCCGAGCGGCGTGGCACCACCGGTCCTGCGGGCGGTGCCGACCGAGGTCAGATACGGCACGCCGCCTCCATCCAGATGTCGGCGAGGGACTCCTCCAGATTGATCCGGGGGCGCCAGCCGAGCCGGTCCCTGGCGGTGCGGACGTCGGCCTGCTGCCAGGCGCCGCAGCCGTCCGGATAGGGGGACGGGGTCGCCGAGAGGTGCTCGATGAGCGACTCGCTGGAGGTGCGCGGGGCGCCGATGGGCAGCCGGGGCGGGGGGGCGTCCAGTTCGTGGAGTGCGCCCCCGTACCCGGCGACCCTGGCCAGGACGGCGGCGGCGTCCCGGAGGCGCACGGCACGGCCGGTACCGATGTTGACGACCCCCTGGGCGGCGGAGAGCGAGGCGGCGTGCACGGCGCGCGCGACGTCGCGCACGTCGACGAAGTCGCGCTGCACGCCGAGGCCGCTGAGCTTCAGTTCGCCGTCGCCGGACTGCATGGCCCGGCGCATCGCCTCGGCGAGCCTGCCGAGCGGGGAACCGGCCGGGGTGCCGGGACCGACCGGGGAGAAGATCCGCAGCACGACCGCGTCGAGGCCGGAACCGAGCACGAGTTCAGTGGCGGCGAGCTTGCTGACGCCGTACGGGCCGCCGGGGCGCGGGAGCGCGTCCTCCGCGGTCGACGAACCGGGCTGCGAGGGCCCGTACTCCGAGGCACAGCCGAGCTGGACGAGCCTGGCCGTACAGCCGCTGCGCCGCATCGCCTCGCAGACGGTGGCGACGGCGACGGTGTTGTGCCGGGTCAGGTCGCGCGCTCCGCCGCGGGTGGCGCCGGCGCAGTTGACGACGACTCCGGGGTGGACGGCGTCCAGGAAGCGGGTCAGCGCCCCGGGACTGCCGGTGGCGAGGTCGAACCGTACGTCGGCGTCGTCGCCGCGGCCCAGCGCCGTGAGGTGCACGGCGGGATCGGCGAGCAGCCGGTCGGCGACGAACCGGCCGAGGAATCCGTTGGCTCCGAGCAGCAGCACCCTCATCGTGCGCCCCCTCGGTGCCGACGGCCGGCTGCCGGTGCGGGGGTTTGGGGGGTCATGTCCGGTGTCTCCTTCGGGAAGTGGAACGGGTTGGGGCGCGGGACCCGCGGCGTCGGCTCCGCGGGGCATGCGCGTGGTCCAGTGGTTCGTATGTGGGGGGTGGTTCGTGGCCCGGCGCCGCGGGAGCGGGCCGGAAGCTTCGGTTAGACGATGGGTCGGGCCGAGTCGCCGCCCGGCCCATCGGCGGCGCAGGCCCCATCGGCGGCTCAGGCCCCATCGGCGACCCGGGCCGAGCCGTCCGGCCGGTCCGTCGCATGCCCCGAGTCGTCCGGCCGGTCCGCGGCATGGGCCGAGTCGTCCGGTCGCGCCATGGCATGCGTGGTGTCCAGGGCTTCCGTGGCGTCCAGGGCTTCCGTGGCGTCCAGGGCTTCCGTGGCGTCCGGCCGGTCGATGGCGTGGGCGGAGGCCCGGGGAAGGACGACGGCTGCGGTGATCAGCAGCGCGAGCGCGGCCGTGCCGCAGGCGAGGGCGGGTACGGCCCCGGTGCCGGCGGTGGCGACCAGGACGTCGACGGGACGGGCGAGGGCGTGCAGACCGGGCAGGCGCCCGGTCATGATCAGGGCGGGCGCCAGGAGCTCGACGGCGCAGGCGGCGGCCAGCGCGGCCGTGGCGGGTTCGGGGTGGCCGTGCACGGTCAGCAGCCGGGCCGCCAGGAGCAGCGCCCCGAGCGCGGCCGCCCCGGCGAACGCGCCGCCGCCGAATCCCAGGTACGCGAGGTGGAGCAGCGCGGCGAGAACGCAGAGGTGGAGCGCGACGGCGCCGAACAGCAGGGGGCGCACGCCCGCGGAGAACTGCTTCCGCGTCCGGCTGACCGCGAGGGCGCGGTGTGCGCGTGCGGAGAAGAGGTGCGCGCACCAGGCGGCCGGGGCGACGGAGAGGGCCAGCCCCGCCAGGGGTGCCGGGGTGAGCGTCCACGGGCCTTCCGGGCCACCGCTGAGCACCTGGTGGAGCAGGGCGTCGCCGTACAGGGCGAAGCCGAGCAGCCAGCAGCCGTACACACGGGCGGCGGCCGTGGACCCGCCCACCACCCGCAGGGGGCCTACGCGCAGGGCGAGAGCGAGACCGATGACCACGAGGAGCGTTCCGGCGAGGCCGATCGCGAGCCGTCCCCGGCCGTCGAGCACTCCCTCGGTCAGCCTCAGCGCGCCGAGCGTGGCCACGCAGGCGAGGCCGGGCACGAGCGCGCGGAGCGTCCAGGCAGCACGCGTCGCGATGTCGCGCGCCGGCGCGCGACGCGCGGTCGCGGGGTCCTCCGCGACGGCGGGCACCCGGGCGAAGAGTTCCTCGGCGAGCGAGAAGACGTCCCGGTGCCGGTAGCGGGCGGCAACCCGGTCGGTCACGCCGTGGGTTTCGAGCCCGGCGGCGATCTCCAACGGGTCCACGGCCCTTTGACACAGGGCTCGGTGGCGGTGCATCAACGCCTTCACCGGATCGGCGGAACCTCCGACCGGGTCGGCGGAACCCCGGCGCACGACGGCGCGCGGGTGCGCCGGGACGGGGTGGGCGATCTCCGGGGCGCGCGACGCGTCGGTCCCGACTCCCGCGGTGTGCCGACCGGTCGTCCGTGACGCGGAGGCGGCGACTCGTAACGGGGCAGCGCGGCCCCGATCTGTTCCTGGCGCAGGGCCGGCAGCCGTCTCCCCCGAGCGGAGGTCCCGGCTTCCGCCCGCGACGGACCCCACGCCGGAACCGGTGGCCGACCCCACGCCGGAACCGGTGGCCGACCCCACGCCGGAACCGGTGGCGGATCCAGCGGCGGACCCGATGGCGGATTCGGCGGCTGCGCCGGACACCTCGATCCGGTCGATCGGGCGGCTCATCGTCTCTCCTCCGTGATCGTCGCCCACTGGGGCGTCCCGCACCGGCCCGCTGCCGCGGTTCTGCTCGCCGCCGCGGTTCCGCCGGCCCGTTCCTCGTTCACGCATCGCCGTCACCCGCTCCCCGTGCTCCCACGCAGACGGTCCGGGGCCCGAAGGCCCAGCCGGGCGTACGGCCGACGGGCTCCGCGTGGAGCGCCCCCGAGGCGAGCGCCCCCGAGGCCGTCCACGGGCCCGGGACATGCGCCTCGGGCGGGGTGGCGAACGGGCGCGGCCGACCGTCGGCGGCCACCGTCTCGTCCTCCCCGCGCCCCGGGACGCGCGAGATCAGCTCCAGATAGATGCCGCGAAACGCGGCGAGATTCTGTTCGACGGTGAAGAGTTCGAGCGCCCTCGCGCGCGCCGCCGCACCGAGCCGTGCACGGCGCTCGGGGTCGCGCAGCAGCGCCAGACAGGCGTCGGCAAGCGCCTTGGGGTTGCACGGGGGCACGACGAGTCCTGTACCGCCGACGACCTCGACCACCGCGCCGACGTCCGTCGACACCGTGGCCCGCCCGCAGAACATCGCCTCGACGAGGGTGTCGGGGAAGTCCTCGACGATGCTGGACAGGACGACGACCCCGCCGGCGGCGTAGGCGTCCACGACGTCCGGCACCTCGGCCCCGCCGAGTTCGTGGAAGGAGACCGGGCCGCCGTCGACGGCGTGCGTGTCCGCCGCCTCGTCCGGGAAGAGCCGGCCGGCCAGCGCCCGGCACCGCGCGAGATGGTCGGCGCCCTCCGGTCCCGGCGCCACCGCGCCGACGATCCGCAACCGGGCGCCCGGCTCGGCCTTCCGTACCTCCGTGAAGGCGTGCAGCAATGTCACCAGGTCCTTGGCGGGTTCGACGCGGCCGACCCAGACGAGCGTGTCGTCGGGACCGCCGTCACCGCTCTCCCCCAGCGCCGCGAACCGGGCGGGGTCCAGACCGGGGTGGACGGTGCGCAGCTTCTCGCGTCCGGCACCGCATCGCTCCTGCCAGCGTCGGGCGTGGGTGTCGCCGGGGGTGATGAGTGCGGCCTGCCGGTACACCTCGGCGGCGAACCGTCGGTGGAAGCCCGCGAGCACGGCGCGCACCGGCGCGCTCAGGGGTGTTCGGGCTGTGGCGAGGTAGTGCGCCCGCAGCCGCGCGCCGTGTTCGGTGACCAGCAGGGGCACGCCGAAGAAGCGCTTGGCCAGCAGTCCCGGGAGCGCCGTGACACCGCCGGCCGCGGCATGACAGAGGTCGACCGCGCCGAGGCCCAGGTCGTCGTACCAGTCGAGCGAGAGAGGGCGCAGCAGTTCCTCGATCTCTCGGGCGAGGTCGAGGAGGTCGGCGACGACGGCGGTCCGGACAGTGCTCCCGCTGCCCGGGGCACGGCAGGCGGCTTCGAGTACGCGCAGCGCCGTTTCGGAGCGGAGGGCCGCGGGCAGACCGCCGTGTTCGCGGGCCAGTTCGGCGAGCCCGTACAGCCCTTCGGCGAAGCCCTCGTCCATGGCACCGGCGTACGCGTGCGCGCACCCGCTCGCGCCCGCTCCCGCGCTCACACCCCCAGGGCCGCCGGCCCCGCCCGGCGCACCGCCGAGCACGCGCTCCTCGACGTCCAGCGCGCGCGCCGCGCAGATCGAGGTGGCGAGCGCCGTGAAATGCGCCGCGAAGCGCCGCCGTTCACGCCGTCCGTACGCGCGTCCGCGCCGACCCGTCGTCATCCGGCTGAGCAGCGAGCTGGAGGTGCGCCTGCCCAGGGAGTCCTCGTCGGGCGTCCAGAGCGGAGCCGTCCGTACCTGTCGGACGTTCGCAGGGAACGGCTCCCGAGCCCATTCCTCCTGGTCGACCGCGCGGTGGAGCACGAAGAGAGCGAACTCGTGCGGAGCGAGCCCGCGCACCAGGCGGTCGCACCAGAGCCCGGACTCACCAGTCGCGCACGGACAGCCACCGTCGGTGAGGAATCCGATTCGCACGGGCGCACCCCCGATCTCCCTTGTGGACGGCCTCCGTCGGCACGTCGACTCACAGCGGCACGACCGTAAGGGGATACGCCGGTGGTGGGGGGGGGGCGGGGGGGGGCCCCCCCCCCCCCGGGGGGGAACGACGGACACAACAAGGCCCCCCCGCGGG
>NZ_JBIAUE010000002.1:648203-666896 GCF_042892615.1 Streptomyces sp. NPDC001750
GGGTGTTTTTTTAATGCTTTGCGCCGGGGCCCCCCCCCTTTCTCGTTGTGGTCGGGCCTCGGCCGCCCCGACCACCCCCGGGCCCACCCCGTTTGGGGTTTCGGGGGGTGGGGGGCGGGAGGTTGGCCCGCCCCACCACCGAAAGGGGTGAACCGTCGTAACTTTCCTGGCCCAGCGACGTTCTGTTGCGCTAAGGTACCGAACGGTCACATACCGTCAGGCTGCGGCCAGCTCCTTGCGTGCTGCGCGCCGCACCGCCGCGAGCGCCGGATCGAGCGCGGGCACGGCCGCCAGGAGCTGCTGGGTGTACGGGTCCCGCGGAGCCGAGTACACCCGGTCCGCCTCGCCCTCCTCGACGATCCTGCCCCTCCGCATGACGGCGACCCGATCGCTGACCTGGCGTACGACGGCGAGGTCGTGCGCGATGAAGACCAGCGCCAGGCCCAGTTCCCGCCGCAGCCGCTTCAGCAGGCCGATCACCTGGGCCTGGGTGGTCACGTCGAGCGCGGAGACGGCCTCGTCGCAGACGATCAGCTCCGGCTCGGCGGCCAGCGCACGGGCGATCCCGACGCGCTGTCGCTGTCCGCCGCTGAACTCGTGCGGGTAGCGGTCGTACTGCCCGGGGTCGAGCCCGACCCGCTTCAGCAGGTCCCCCACCCGCGCCCGGATCACCGCCTCGTCGCGCTCCCCGGACGCACGCAGCGGATCGGCGACCGATTCGCCGACCGAGCGACGCGGGTTGAGGGAGGAGACGGGGTCCTGGAACACCATCTGCACCCGGGCGTCCCGGGCGATCCGCCCGGAGGTGGGCTCCAGCAGCCCGACGAGCATCCGGCCGAGGGTGGTCTTCCCGCTGCCGCTCTCGCCGACGATGCCGAGGGTCTCGCCGCGGCGGACGGTGAGGGAGACGCCGTCGACGGCGACATGGGCGGATCCGCCCCTGCCGAACACCTGCCGGACGTCGACCGCCTCGACAAGCGCCTCCCCGACACCGACAGCATCACCGGCATCACCGACGCCCCGAGCACCCCCGACGAGCGCGCCGCCGTCGTCCCCCCGCCCACGATCCGCCCCCGCCCCCGCGGCCCCGCTCGGACGTCCGGCACCGCCCGGACCCGCGGCCCCGCTCGAACCATCCGCCGGTTCGCGCGGAACCACCACCGCGCCCGCAGAACCGGACCCACCATCCGGACCCCTCGCCGGAATGCGCGGTACCGCCGCCAGCAGGGCCCGCGTGTACGGCTCGCGCGGCGCCACGAGCACCTCGCCCACCGGCCCCCGTTCCACCGCCCGGCCCGACCGCATGACCAGCACCTCGTCGACCGATTCGGCCGCCACGCCCACGTCATGGGTGACCAGCAGCAGCCCCATGCCGGTCTCGCGCCGCAGGTCGTGCAGCAGGTCCAGGATCTGGGCCTGGACGGTGACGTCCAGGGCGGTCGTCGGCTCGTCGGCGATGAGCAGCCGGGGTTCGCAGGCCAGGGCCATCGCGATCAGCGCCCGCTGCCGCATCCCGCCGGAGAACTCGTGCGGCCGGGACCGGGACCGCCGTACCGCGTCGGGGATCCCGACCCGGTCCAGCACCTCCACGGCACGGGCCCGCGCCGCCCGCCGGGAGACCCTGTTGTGGACCCGGTACACCTCGGCGATCTGGTCGCCCACGGCGTAGTACGGGTCGAGCGACGACAGCGGGTCCTGGAAGACCATCGCGGCCTTCGCACCCCGCAGCGCCCGCAGTTCCGCGTCGTCCGCCGCGTCCACGTCCACGCCCGCGACCCGGATCGAGCCGCGGACCTCGGCGCCGGTCCCCCGGTGCAGTCCGAGCAGGGCGTACGCCGAGGCGCTCTTGCCGGAGCCGGACTCGCCGACGACGCCGAGCGCGCCCCCCGCCTCCAGCGAGAACGAGAGGTCCTCCACAGCGCGCACGTCACCGAACGAGACGGAGAGACCGGAGACATCGACCAGGTTCATGCCAGCACCACCCGTCGGTCGGCCATCGCCTGCAGGATGTCGGCGACGGTATTGGCGAGGACGACGAAGAATCCGGTGACGAGCACCAGACCGACGACGACCGGGAGATCCACGTTCCTGACGGCGTCGACGAGTTCACGGCCGACCCCTGGGATACCGAACAGGGATTCGGTGAGGACGGCGCCGCCGAACAGCGAGCCGATGTCGAGTGCGCCGAGCGCGATCACCGGCGCCAGCGCACCGCGCAGCGCGTGCCGTCCGACGATCGCACGCTCCCCGACCCCGTACGCCCTGAAGGTGCGCACATGGTCCTCGGCCAGCGTCTCCAGCATCGACGCCCGGGTCATCCGGGCATACGGGGCCGCGGACACCAGGGCCAGCGAGATCCAGGGCAGCAGAAGGTTCCAGGCCCACTGCTCCGGGTCCTCGGTGAGGGGCACGTAGTCGGGGAACGGGAGGACCTTGAGCGCCGTGACCAGGATGATGATCAGCAGCAGTCCGATGACGAAGACCGGCGTGGCCATGCCGGCCAGGGTGATCCAGGTGAGAACGCGCTCCGTGACGCGGCCGCGCCGCCACACCGAGAGCAGCCCGGTGCCGACGCCGAGCAGCATCCACAGTACGAAGGCGCCGACGGCGAGCGAGGCGGTGGCCGGGAGCTTGGTCAGGATCAGCTCGGTGACCTGCTGGTCGCTCTGGTACGAGAGCCCGAGGCAGGGCGCCTGGCAGTGCAGCACCCCGGTCCCGGTCGAGTAGTCGCGGCCGACGAAGAGGCCCTGGAGGAAGTGCGCGTACTGCGAGTACAGCGGGTCGTCCAGGTGCAGTTGTTCTCCGACCTGCGCCACCTGCGCCGGTGAGCAGCGCGGACCGCAGGCGATCTGCGCGACGTTCCCAGGGGCGACGTAGAAGGCCGCGTAGACGACGACGCTGAGGGCGAGCAGCACGAAGAGCGCCCCGCCGAGGCGCCTGAGCAGGAACCACTTCACGCGCCGGCCCCCCGCTCCGGACCCGTGCCGGTCTTCGTACGTCCCGGCTCCGTGTCGAACCCCGGCTCCGGACCGGTGCCGTGGTCCGCCTCGCGCACCCTCCGCTCCGGCCCCGTGCCGGCCTTCCGCTCTCGCCCCTTCCGCTTGCGTCCCGTGCCGACCCGGAGCCGGGACTCGGCGCGCGGGTCCAGCGCGGTGCGCACGCCCTCACCGAGGACGGTGAGCGCGAGCACGGTGACGAACAGCAGGAGTGCGGGGATCAGCAGATAGGTGGGCGCCGCCTGGTACCAGGTGTCGGCGTCGCTGAGCATCTGCCCCCAGGACGGCGTCGGCGGCTTGATGCCCACGCCGAGGAAGGACAGGGCCGCTTCGACGACGATGTTGCCCGGGAAGAGCAGTACGGCGTACGTGATGACGGGCGCGGCCAGCGCGGGCAGCAGCTCGCGCCGGGCCACCTGCCAGGAACTCCAGCCGCTGAGCCGGGCGGCGGCGACGTGGTCGAGCGACTTCAGCGCGAGCGTCCGGGCCCGCACGATCTTCGAGATGCCGGACCAGCCGACCAGGCCGATGATCAGGGCGATCAGGACCGGGCGCGGGAAGCCCACGGGCACGACGGCGAGCGCGCCGAGCGCGATCACCATGACGGGCAGCGCCACCACGACGTCGGTGACCCGGCTGAGCGCCTGATCGACGAAGCGGTTGCCGAGCCCCGCCGCCAGACCCACGGCGACCCCGATGACCACCTGGAGCAGGGTGGCGGCGAGCGCGACGCCGAGCGAGACCCGTGCCCCGTGGACGACTCTGGCGAACAGATCGCGCCCGGTGAGCGGTTCGACGCCGAGCCAGTGCTCGGCACCGATCCCGCCGAAGGAGCCGATCGGCACCCCGCCGGTGGCGGAGTCGACGAGATCCGGATGGTACGTGGTGGGGTCCTGGCCCTCGACGGCCGCCAGCAGTGGTGCGGCGAGCGCGGCCAGGACCAGCAGGGCGACGACGACGGCGGCCACGAGGGCGGAACGCCGGGCGCGCAACCGCCGCCAGAACGGACGAGCCCCGGAGGCGGGGGCCACGACGGCCCCCGCCCCCTCGGCCGGCTGCGCCACGGCCGTGGTCACTGCTTGAGCCGTGGTCACTTGACCGCGACCTGCGAGACGTCCAGCACACCGGTCCAGTCGCTGATCACGACGTTCTTGACGGCCTCGCCGTACAGGCGCTTGTAGACCGGGTGGAACAGCGGCACGGTGAGCGCCTGCTCGCCGACCTTCCTGTCGAGCGCGCCCCAGCGCTTCGCGGCGGCCTCCAGGTCGGTCAGCTTGTTGATCCCGTCGATCTCCTTGTTGACCCCGGGGTCGTCGAGCAGGCCGGAGTTGAAGTTGTAGCCGTCCTCGACGATCTGGCGCCCGTCGAAGATCGGCGCGAAGAACGGGCCGCCGGACGGCCAGTCGGCGCCCCAGCCGGCGAGGAAGAAGCCGGGCTCGCTCTTCACGTTGTGGATCGTGTCGGAGTAGGCGTTGTCCTCCAGGCCCTGGAGCCTGACGGTGATACCGGCCTTCTTCAGCGCCTCCTGGATCGCGGTGGCGATCTCCGGGCTCGTTGCGAAGTCCTTGTCGTTGGAGTGCGTGAGGGTGACGGTCAGCCCCTTGGGGTGGCCGGCCTCCTTCAGCAGTTCCCTGGCCTTGGCCGGGTCGCC
Organism: Streptomyces sp. NPDC001750; assembly: GCF_042892615.1. Classification (NCBI taxonomy): domain Bacteria; kingdom Bacillati; phylum Actinomycetota; class Actinomycetes; order Kitasatosporales; family Streptomycetaceae; genus Streptomyces; species Streptomyces sp. NPDC001750. Next base: position 652,851 of record NZ_JBIAUE010000002.1, read on the forward strand.
GGACTTCCCGGCCGGGAAGTGGTCGTACGGCGTGTGGCCGAAGGCCGCCTGCTCGGGCAGGAAGGTGGTGGCGGGCTCGGCGAGCGAGGAGCCACCGGCCGCGTTGACCACGGAGGACCGGTCGACGGCGTAGGCGATCGCCTGGCGCACCTTCGGGTTGTCGAACGGCTTCACCTTCGGATTGAAGGCGATGTAGTTGGTGTAGCCGAAGTGACCGGTGCCGACGCGGTCGGCGAGCTTCTTGTCGCCCGTGACCTTGGCGAGTTCGGCCGGGCCGAGGTTGGTGTCCGTCGTGACGGCCGCGGCGTCGGCGCCCCGCGAGGCCGAGAGGCGCTGGTTGATGACGGCGGAGTCGAGGCCCGAGCGCACGTCGATCCGGTCCGGGTACGCCTTGCGCTCCTCGTCGGTGTCGGCCGACCAGTGCGGGTTGCGCTCCAGGACGAGACGTTCGCCGTCGCCCTCGTTCTTCACGACCTTGTACGGCCCCGAGGAGATCGGGTGCTCCTCGTACTTCGTGCCGGTGTCCTCGGCCTTCGGCACCGGAGTCGTCTGGGTCTGCGTGGCCAGGAAGGGGAATTCGCCCTCCGGCTTGTTCAGGTGGAAGACGATCGTCTTCGCGTCGGGCGTCTCGATCGAGTCGAGGCCCTTCTTGTCCTTGTACGGGCCCTGGTAGTCGGCCCCGCCGATCAGCCAGTCGCGCAGGTACGGTGCGCCGCCGGAGAGTTCGGCGGCGAAGGAGCGCTCGATGCCGTACTTGATGTCGGCGCTCGTGATCGGGGTGCCGTCCTCGAACTTCAGTCCGTCCTTGAGGGTGTACGTCCACACGGTGGCGTTCTGGCTGGGCGTGCCGAGGTCGGTCGCCAGGTCGGGCACGACCTTCGCGCCGGCCGCGCCGTCCTCCCGGTTGCGGGTGGTGAGGGTGCGGAAGACCAGGGACGGGACGTTGCCGCCGCCGGAGGTGTAGAGCCGGGCGGGGTCGAAGTCGGACTGGGGCCTGCTGTTGAGGACGGTGAGCGTGCCGCCCTTCTGCGGCTTGCCCGGCGCGCCGGAGCCGTCGGCCTTGCTGTCCTCGGGGCCGCAGGCCGCGGCGCCCGCGACCACGGCGAGTACGGCGGCGGCCGCTGCCACGCGGCGCGATATGACGGACGGTTGACGCATGGGAAGGTGACCTCTCGGAAGGACTGCCGGGAAAGAAGGACGGTGGGCGTCCGTGCGGCGGCGACGAGAAGCCGGTGCGCACGACCGGTGCGCGGGGGGCGGAGCGCACAGGGGATGCGCGGCGCGGATTCGCAAAGCCGGTCAGCACAGGGAAAATGACCGGAACCATACGGTCGTCGCCGCGCCCACGGACGGGTACGCCCGGGCGCGAGGTCAGAAAACGCCGTCCGGGCCGGTTCGGGGCTCGGGCGGAAGGCCGACGCGCACGCGGGCTGCCGTCAGCAACAGAGGATGTCGGCGACGCTGTGCCCGGTCACACCGATGAGCGCCAGCTCGATGGCGGCGCGCTCGGAGGTGACGGGGCTGCGTGACATGCCGAGAAATATGGATCACCGCCCAGATGATGTCAACGAAGAATGAGACGGCGATCTCACTCTGTGGACAGCCGGACGGCGTGACGGCGCCCTCGCCACCGCTCGTCCGCAGGATCCGGTCCGATCGGGAGGAGGACCCGACGCGCCCGCGGGCCTCCACCCCCGCGTCTCAACTTCCGGGATGCACCCAGGCGTTGGGGCGGCACTTGATGCCGTCGATGTCCAGGGACTTGGTCTGCTGCTGCATCACCGGAGCGAGCGCTCCCGGCGTGCGGCAACTCACATGGTTGTGTCCCAGCCGGTGGCCGACCTCATGGTTGATCAGCATCTGGCGGTACGCGAAGAGTTCGTCCGGTCCGAACGTCGCCGAGCCCTGCGCCCAGCGGTAGGCGTTGATCATCACGCGTTCGGTCGCCGCGGAGTCGCAGGAGACGTTGTCCTCGGCCGTGTCCAGGCCCGACTTGAGGCACCAGTCCGCGGTGGTGCCGGGGCTGGCCAGGGTGATCACGAAGTCGGGGTCACCGGAGGAGATCCGCTCGAACGTCATCGCGCCGTCGTGCGCCCAGCTGCGGTCGTCGTTGAGCGTCTCCTGGACGGCCCGGGCGAAGAGGTCCGGGGCGAGGCCGAGACCTTGCTCGACGTCGATCCGGTAGCGGTACGTGTGCCCCGTCCCCGGGGCCTTCGCCTTGCCGGGGACGGTATCGAACTTCCCCGGGCCCCGGAGCTTCGCGGCCAGCGGGTACGCCCTGGCCATCTTCTGCTCGTACGTCGGGGGCTTGACCCGGGGCGCAGTCGGGGTCGGCCGGTCGTCGGAGCGGGAGGCGTCACGGGTGTCGTCCCGGTCCACGCCCGCCGACCGCGCGGTGTTGCTCGCGTCCGCGTCGTCCTGGGCGACCTGCCCGGCCACGACCACCGCGAGGACGGTGGTCACGGCGGCGGCCGCGATACCGGTGAAGGTACGGCCCTTGTTCCCCCGGCCCTCCTTGCCTTCCTCGGCCTCCTCGGCCTGCCCGGTGCCGCCACCGGGGCCCTCGACCCCTCGGCCGGCCGTCGGTCCGCCCCCGCCGCGCGGCGGGGGCGGGGTGGGCGCGGTGTCGAACGCCTCGACGAACTCGCGGCGCGGTCCCGGTATCAGCGGCTTGGTCCCCGCGGGCCGGGCACTCGGGGGCGCCCCCTGCGCCCGGCCGGCCTTCTCCGCCCGCTCCGCCGTCCGCGCCTGCCCCATCGGCCGACGCGGCGCGGGGCGCTCACCGTCGGCGGGGCGTCCGGTCCCCGGCCCGGCCCCCCAACCGCCGCCCGGTTCCTGGTGTTCGGGGTGACCGCCGCGGACGTGCGCGGCCTGCTGGAACGAGACGTGGCCCTCAGCGCCGGTGGGCCTGCGACGCCGCCCGCTGCCGGGCCCGGGGCGTACGCCTTCCGGGCCCTCGTCCGTCGCCTTCGCGAGAGCGGCGTCGGTGTCGGGCCCCGCGCGTTCGGGGCCCTTTCGGCTGTGTCGTCCCACGCCGCGGATCAGCTCCCGCCGAGTTCGTCGAGCAGCGCCCGGAACGCCTGGGCCACCGCCTCCGGGTACTCCATCATCGCCACGTGTCCGGCATCGGGCAGCGTCAGCAGCCGCGCGTCACGGAAGGCCGAGGACGCCCGGCGTGCCATCCGGTACGAGACGAGCTGGTCCCGTCCGCCGTACACGAGCTGGGTCGGAGCGAGTACCCGCTCGGCCTGACGCCACAGTCCGTGCTGCCCGCCCAGCGTGTACGCATCGACAATGCCACGTGCCGAGCGAGCCATCGCGTCCCAGAAGTACGGCTGCCCCAGGCGGTGCTCCATTTCGGCCACCGCGTCGCGGAAGCCGGCCTCGGACACGCGCGCCGGGTCGCCGTAGCAGAGCGCCATGGCGCCCCGGGTGCGGTCCTCCGCGCTCCAGTCCCTGGTCATCCGGGCGAAGAGCGTCGCGATACCCGGCACGGCGAGCAGCCCCGTGGGGAGGGCCGTGCGCTGCACCCGGATCTCGGGGAGCGCGGGCGAGATGAGGGTGAGCGTGCGCACCAGGTCGGGGCGGACGGCGGCGACCCGGGTGGCCACGGAGCCGCCGAGCGAATTGCCGAACAGGTGCACCGGCCCGCGCTCCATCGCGTCGAGGAGACGGATCACGGCGCGGGCATGCCCGGTGACCGAGTAGTTGCCGTCGTCCGGCGGCGGCGAGGCGCCGAAACCGGGCAGGTCGAGCGCCTCGCCCGCCACCACGTCCTGGAGCAGCGGCATCAGCGCCGACCAGTTCCGCGAGGAACCCCCGAGCCCGTGCACGAAGAGCGCGGGCGGCAGTCCGGTCCGCTCCGGTGGCCGGGAACGGACGGTGAGGGTCAGTCCGGGCAGCGCGACGGAGCGCAGTTCCTCCCCTTCCGCGGCCCCGACGGTGCTCACGGCGGGGGCCACCGCGGCGGCGCTCGCGCCCGGGAGCTCAGTCGAAGACATGCGGCAATGTTACGAGACGATCACACCGTGGTTCATGTGTTCGCCGTCACAGGCCGCGCGGCGTCCGCACGGACGCCCCCACGCCCCGCCGCCCGGTCCCGGTGGTCCCGGACGGGACGCCGGATGCGGCGTCGCGTGTCCGGTTCGAGGCGCCCCGGGCCGGGGAATCGCTCGCATACTGGATGTATCCGGCGTTCCGACAGCATGGCGAGGCGGCCCGGCCGTGTCGCGCACGCACCGGCGGGCACGGGACGCCCCTGCGACTCCGAGCGAGGAAGGGACTGACCATGACGGTCGACCCCAGCGACCCCGAGACCTTCGAGGACGTCCAGCCCGACGAACCCGACCAGGAGACGCCCCGCGCGGACGCGGCCGAACAGCGGACCGACCTCCAGCAGCGGCGTGACGAACCGCTCACGGAGATCGACCGGGAGCGCGCGAACGTGGCGGACGCGGTGGAACAGGCCCGTGTGGTGGCACAGGATGAGGACGATTACCGCTAGTACGCCCCGCTTCGCCCGGCTGATCGGGGAATCCCCGGCTACCGCAGTCGTCCGGTACATGAAATTCTGCGTCCGCGCCGCGCGTGCCCGGGTTACCCGAAAGTACGATGGCTGTACGGCGCAGCGTGCACGGAAATGCCGTGTCCGATCACGATTTTGGGAGGCGGCGTGACAGCCATCGAGCAGACCGAGGCGGCGCGTCCACGAGGCACCCGGCTGCCTCGCCGCGCCCGACGCAACCAGCTGCTGGGCGCCGCGCAGGAAGTGTTCGTGGCGCAGGGGTACCACTCCGCCGCGATGGACGACATCGCGGAGCGCGCCGGGGTCAGCAAGCCGGTGCTCTACCAGCACTTCCCGGGCAAGCTGGAGCTCTATCTGGCGCTGCTCGACCAGCACTGCGAGTCGCTGCTCCAGGCGGTCCGTACGGCGCTGGCGTCGACGACCGACAACAAGCAGCGCGTGGCAGCGACGATGGACGCGTACTTCGCGTACGTCGAGGACGAGGGCGGCGCCTTCCGGCTGGTCTTCGAGTCGGACCTGACCAACGAGCCCGCGGTGCGCGAGCGCGTGGAGCGGGTCTCCCTGCAGTGCGCCGAGGCGATCTCCGACGTCATCGCCGGGGACACGGGCCTGTCCAAGGACGAGTCCATGCTGCTCGCGGTCGGGCTGGGCGGGGTCTCCCAGGTGGTGGCCCGCTACTGGCTCTCCAGCCAGTCGTCCATTCCCCGCGACACGGCGGTGCAGCTGCTGACGTCGCTGGCCTGGCGCGGCATCGCCGGCTTCCCGCTGCACGGCATCGATCAGCACTGACCACCCCCGGCCGCGCGCCCGGAGGTCCGCCGGGCGTCCGGACGGCCGCGTACCGCGCCCGGCGCGCGTGTTCGCTGCGGGCGTGGCCCACCGGCCCCTGAAGGCTCCCCTCACCGGGCTAATCTGTGCTGGTACGGCGCGGCTCACCGCGCAGCAACCGACCGTCGGAGGGACATAGCCGTGGAGGTCAAGATCGGGGTGCAGCACTCGCCCCGGGAGATCGTTCTGGAGAGCGGGCTTTCCGCCGAAGAGGTCGAGAGCGCGGTCGGCGAGGCTCTCGCCGGCAAGGCGCGGCTGCTCAGCCTCACGGACGAGAAGGGCCGGAAGGTCCTGGTGCCGTCCGACCGGATCGCGTACGTGGAGATCGGCGAGCCCAGCACGCGTCGCGTGGGCTTCGGCGCGCTGTAGGCCACGCGCCCGACGGGGCGGTCTTGGAAGCGGCCCGGTGGGACGTCCCGCCGGGCCGCTTCCCGTTCCGCTTCCGGCTCGTTCCGCCGCCCGGACCAGGGCCGACGAGGCACGAGGCCGACGAGGATTGCGTTCCGTGTTCCTCGGGTAGTACGGCAGGTGACCGCACCACCAGCCCCGCAACTCGCGAGGTGATCAACTGTGATCCTGGAACCTCTCGGCGCCGTCGTGCTCGGACTCGCCCTCGCCTGGGTGGCGCTCCGCTCTCTGCCGGACCGGCTCCCGTCCCGTCGCACCGTCTTCACGACGGGCGCTCTGGGGGCTCTGTTCGGCGTGTTCCTCATGCACTCGGTGATGGGTCCGGGACATCTCGCCGCCGTGCTGATCGGCGCGGTGTCGGTCGGGGCGGTGACGCTCTCGTTGCTGGTCCGGCCCCGGAGCCGAAGCGGTCTGGGACGGTCGGCGGCGGCCTGAGCCACCCGCCCGACCCGACATCGTTCCGCGCCTCGCGCCTGTGCCGCCCCCGGCGGGCCGCACAGGCGCGAGGCGTTGCGGAGACTACGCGGCGAGCCCCAGCGCGGCCATCCGCTTGGTGTGCGCCTCGGTGATGCGGGAGAACATCCGCCCGACCTCCGCGAGGTCGAAGCCGTCCGCCACACCGCCCACGAGCATCGTCGACAGCGCGTCACGGTCGGCCACGACCCGCTGCGCCTGCGACAGGGCCTCCCCCATCAGCCGGCGCGCCCACAGCGCGAGCCGGCCGCCGACACGCGGGTCGGCCTCGATCGCGGCGCGTACCTTCTCCACCGCGAAGTCGGCCTGCCCCGTGTCGTCGAGGACGGCCAGGACGAGGGACCGGGTGTCCGAGTCGAGACGCACGGCGACCTCGCGGTAGAAGTCGCTGGCGATCGAATCGCCGACGTACGCCTTGACCAGGCCCTCCAGCCAGTCCGACGGCGCGGTCTGGCGGTGGAATTCGTCGAGCGCCTTGGCGAACGGCTCCATCGCGCCCGTGGGGTCCACTTCGATCGCGGTCAGCCGTTCCGTCAGCCTCTCGAAGTGGTGGAATTCCGCGGAGGCCATCTTCGCCAGCTCCGCCTTGTCGGCGAGCGTCGGCGCGAGTTTGGCGTCCTCGGCGAGCCGTTCGAAGGCCGCCAGCTCCCCGTACGCCAGCGCTCCCAGCAGATCCACGACCGCCGCGCGGTACTGCGGCTCCGCGGACGCGGCGGCCCAGTCCTGGGCGGCGATTCCGGTGGGCACGGGGGCTTCGTTGGCGTTGTCAGGCGTCTCCATGAAGCGCAGAATAGCCCGCCCGGCGGGGGACGGAAGGTCCTGGTCAGCCAGTGACATCCCACCGTTCCGACGAATTCGCCCAACACACATGCGCGAATCCGGGGTACAGTGGTATTGCGCCTACTGAGTATTTTGGATGCCTGTACGGCGCGAAACCAGTAAATGGAATCAGGATGCCCGGTCGGTGGCCCGATCGGCTCCGACCCGACAGCCCTCCGCGCGGGGCGTACGACACGTACGACCGCAGATGAGGGGCCCCCTCAGCGGCACGAGCGCTCGAGCGACGGCAGTGGTCCCGCGCCACCCGGCCCTTCCGCGGCCGGATGACCAACCCGGCACGGTACGACCCCCAGCGTTCGCCTCGGACCGCGTCTCACAGAAGAGGCAGCACCCTGACTACGTTTCGAGAACTCGGGATTCTCCCCGAGACGGCCGAGGCCCTTGAGTCCGTCGGCATCGTGTCCCCGTTCCCCATCCAGGAGATGACGCTCCCCGTAGCCCTCGCCGGCTCCGACGTCATCGGCCAGGCCAAGACCGGCACCGGAAAGACCCTCGGATTCGGTCTGCCGCTGCTGGAGCGTGTCACCGTCCCCGTGGACGTCGAGGCGGGCCGCGCCGCGCCGGAGCAGCTGACCGACACGCCGCAGGCGCTGGTCGTCGTCCCCACCCGTGAGCTCTGCCAGCAGGTCACCAACGACCTGCTGACCGCCGGCAAGGTGCGCAACGTCCGCGTGCTCGCGATCTACGGCGGTCGCGCCTACGAGCCGCAGGTCGAGGCCCTGAAAAAGGGCGTCGATGTGATCGTCGGCACGCCGGGCCGACTGCTCGACCTGGCCGGCCAGCGCAAGCTCGACCTCTCGCACGTCCGCGCGCTGGTGCTGGACGAGGCCGACGAGATGCTCGACCTGGGCTTCCTGCCCGACGTCGAGAAGATCATCACCATGCTTCCGGCGAAGCGCCAGACGATGCTGTTCTCGGCGACCATGCCGGGCGCGGTCATCGGCCTGGCGCGGCGCTACATGTCGCAGCCCACGCACATCCGGGCCACCTCGCCCGACGGCGAGGGCGCGACCGTCGCGAACATCTCGCAGCACGTCTACCGGGCCCACTCGCTGGACAAGCCGGAGATGGTCGCCCGCATCCTGCAGGCCGACGGCCGCGGACTCGCGATGATCTTCTGCCGCACGAAGCGCACCGCCGCCGACATCGCCGAGCAGCTGGAGCGGCGCGGTTTCGCCTCCGGCGCCGTCCACGGCGACCTGGGCCAGGGGGCGCGCGAGCAGGCGCTGCGCGCGTTCCGCAACGGCAAGGTCGACGTGCTCGTCTGCACCGACGTGGCCGCCCGCGGTATCGATGTCGAGGGTGTGACCCACGTCATCAACTACCAGTCGCCGGAGGACGAGAAGACCTACCTGCACCGCATCGGCCGGACCGGCCGCGCCGGTGCCAAGGGCATCGCGATCACCCTGGTCGACTGGGACGACATCCCGCGCTGGCAGCTGATCAACAAGGCGCTGGACCTGGACTTCAACGACCCGGTCGAGACGTACTCCACCTCGCCGCACCTCTACGAGGAGCTCGACATCCCGGCCGGCACCAAGGGTGTCCTGCCGCGTTCCGAGCGGACCCGTGCGGGGCTGGGGGCCGAGGAGATCGAGGATCTCGGCGAGACGGGCGGCCGGGGCCGCAAGTCCTCCGCCGCGCCCGCGGAGCGCGCGCCGCGCACGCCGCGTCAGCGCCGTCGTACCCGGGGCGGTGCCGTCGTGGCCCCCGCGCAGGAGACCGCGGCCGCCGTACCCGCCCCCGCCGGTGAGGCCGAGGCAGCCGATGCCCCGGCGCAGCCGCGTACGCCGCGCCGCCGTCGCCGGACCCGCGCCGGTGTTCCGGACGCCGCGACCGAGGCCGCGGTGAACACGGTCCAGGTCCCGGCCGCCGAGGCCCCGGCCGAGGACGAGCCCGCGGCGAAGCCGCGCCGCCGTCGCACCCGTGCCGCCGTGGCGCGGCCGGTGGCGGAGGAGGCCGACTTCCAGACCGCCCCCGTCGCCGAGCCGGCACCCGCGAAGACGGTGACCAAGCCGCGCCGCCGCACCCGCGTCGTCAAGCCGGTCGAGGACGAGGTCGACTTCCAGATCGCGCCGATCTCCGAGCCCGTCCCCGAGAGCAGGCCCCGCCGCCGCACCCGCGCGGCCTCGAAGCCGAAGGCCGATGCCGTGGCCGCGGCGGAGACCCCAGCCGCCGACGGCGAGGCGAAGCCGCGCAGGCGTCGGACGGCTCGCGCCGCGACCGGTACCGGCGTCGAGGGCTGAGCGCACGACGCCGGACGCGTCCGGTCCGGGGGCTCAGCCCCGGACCGGGCGCGTCTGCGTGTTCCCGGGCCTGCCGGGAACGTCCCGGCCCGGCGAGGTCCGGGCCCTGCCGCACGGTTCTCGTACCGGCCGTCCTGCCCGTTCGGTGTCCAAGGACATAACCTCGTCCCATGAGTCGGCCGCCCACGTTCACCCCGCCGCCCGGTACTCGCGCCCATCGGCTCCGCACCGCGCGCGGCGAGTTCGCCGTGCTGGACGCCTCGCCGCAGGGCGTGACGCGCGGCACCGCCCTTCTGCTGCCCGGTTACATGGGCAGCAAGGAGGACTTCGTCGCGCTCCTCGAACCGCTCGGTGCCGCCGGGTACCGGATCGTTGCCGTGGACGGCCGGGGACAGTACGAGACGGACGGCACGGACCGCGAGGAGACCTACGCGCAGGACGAGCTGGCCCGCGACGTGCTCGCGCAGGCGTCCGCGCTCGCGGCCGGCGACGGGGGCGGGGTGCATCTGGTCGGGCACTCGCTCGGCGGCCAGATCGCCCGCGCCGCGGTCCTGCTCGACGCCTCGCCGTTCCGTTCGCTGACGCTGATGTCGTCGGGCCCCGCCCAGGTCGTCGAGGCGCAGCAGGTCAAGGTGAAGCTGCTCTCCGACGCACTGACGACCATGACCATGGCCGAGGTGTGGGAGGCGGTGCGCGCCTTCGACCCGCCCGAGGAGGTGACGCCGAACGGCGAGGCCCTGCGCCGACGCTGGCTGCGCCACCGTGCCGCCCAGTTGATCGCCACCGGCCGTCAGCTGGCGACCGAGCCGGACCGGGTGGCCGAACTCGCCGCCACGGCACTGCCCGTCCACGTGCTCTCCGGTGAGCGCGACGACACCTGGCCGGTGCCGCTGCTCGACGACATGGCCCGGCGGCTTGGCGCGCACCGCACCCGGATCGAGGGCGCCGAGCACTCTCCGAACACGGACCGCCCGGAGCGGACCGCGAGCGCGCTCGTCTCCTTCTGGGACACCCTTCGCGCGGCGGCAGCACCTTCCTGAGCATCTTCCCGAGTCCCGTCCCGGGCACGGACCCGTGGAAGGTCCGGCTCGGTCGGACACGGGCACCGTGGACCCTGGAGGGCGGTCGGCGCAGTGACGCGTCCGGGCTCAGTACTGCGCCTGCACGTGCTGCCAGAAGCCGTCGCGCAAGGACCGCCGCAGATGGGCGTGGCCGCGCAGCGAGTGCTGGAGCAGCCGTTCGGCCTCGATCAGCAGGTCCTGGTCGACGGAGCCCGGCAGGTACGGGTGGCCGGGCAGCAGCTCGGCGAGGGATTCGCGGCCCCGCGCGGCCAGCCAGGCCGCGGCGATCTGCGCACCGACGAAGCGGACGTCCTCGCGGGAGGGCGCGGGGCTGTCGTCCTCGTACATGGTGACGGGGCGTCTGGTGACGTACGGGCGGCAGAAGTCCAGGTCGAAGGTGCGCTGGCTGTCGACCTCCCAGAGCAGCGGTTCGGCCTGGTTGCGCCCCTCCCCCGCCTCGATGCCCCACAGGTGCACCCGGGCCCCGTACCCCTGTGCCGCCTCGACCGCGGAGACCAGGTCCTCGTCGCCGCCGACCAGGGCCGCGTCACTGATGGCGCGGTGGCGGGCGAGCGATTCGAGATCGCTGCGGATCAGTGAGTCGACGCCCTTCTGCTGGTTGTTGGCGTTGAGGTTGCCGAGCCTGACCTTGACGTCGGGGAGTTCGGCGATGGACTGCTGCTCGGCGGTGTGGATACGGCGCCTGGCCCCGTCGTACCAGTAGACGCGCAGCAGCCGGCTGTCCGCGAAGATCGTGCGGGCCTTGTCGATGAACGCCTCGATCAGCCCCTCCGCGTCGAGGTCGAAGGACCGGCGGTCCTCGGTGCCGGTGACGAGCAGGCCGGCCGCGGCGTACACATAACCCGCGTCGACGAAGATCGCGTGGGTCGAGGGGGTCTTCGACACCTCGGCGAGCACGCGCTGGAGCAGTTCGTTCGTCCGGTCCAGACGGTCGCGGATCTCCGCGTCGTCGCGATGGCGGATCTCTGCGTCGTGGGAGTCGCGGATCTCTGCGTCGTTCATGCGGGCCTCGTGGTGCGCCTGATCGTGCACGTGGCCGCGGGCCGCGCGACCGGGGTGTGCCCGATGACCTGCTGGTACTTAGACATCCAAAAATTTTCCTTAGCGTAGGGAATGTTTGTAGTGAGCAAGCCGTTGTACATGAATCGGAGCGCGGACACCGGCGTCGGGCGCTCCCATCCTTGTGGACGGGGTCACCCGTCCTCCCAGCAGTTCTCCAGCAGGAGGATCAGACGAAGGGAAGCCATATGCGCTTCGAGATCATGCGCCTCGACGACGTCGACGGTACCGCCGTGGACAGCACCGTCGTGGACGCCGCCTCCGTCAACCGGATCGTGCAGCAGGCCGCGGCGACGGGCCAGCGCATCTACATCCGCCCGGCCGATTCCCCGGCCTCGTAACGCGCGACGACGCAGACAGACGTAGCGCCCCCGTACGGCCGGTCCGTTCGGGGGCGCCGTGGTGTCCGCACCCGTCGTCACGCGTTCTGGACGACCTGGCTGACGCCGTTGATGATCTGCTGCACCGCGATGGCGGAGAGCATCATTCCGGCGAGCCGGGTCACCAGGACCACACCGCCGTCCTTGATGACGCGGATGATCAGCAGCGAGTAGCGCATGGTCAGCCAGAGCACGATGTGCATGGCGATGATCGCCGACCAGACCGAGATCTGGCCCCCCACACCGTCGGCGTGCTGCACCGCCAGGATCACCGACACGATCGCGCCGGGTCCGGCGAGCAGCGGCATGCCCAGCGGTACGAGCGCGACGTTGACGTCCTTGGTCTGCGTCGGCTCGTCGGTCTTGCCGGTGAGCAGGTCGAGCGCGATGAGCAGCAGGAGCAGGCCACCCGCGATCATCAGGGCGGGCACGGAGACGTGCAGATAGTCGAGGATCTGCTGGCCGAGCACGCCGAAGACGGCTATGACGCCGAAGGCGACGGCGACCGCCTGGAGCGCCATCTTGCGCTGCGTCTTGGCGGGGCGGCCGGCGGTGAGGGCGAGGAAGATCGGAGTGATGCCGGGGGGATCCATAATCACAAAAAGGGTGAGAAAAAGGGATCCGAAGACAGCGATGTCGAACACGGTGAGCCTTGCACGAAGAGGGAGAGGAACCGGCCCGGGGGAACGCGCGCCGGAGCCGTGGGGCGGCTCCGGTGGCCGGGAAGGACGCGGAAGCGGAACGGGAAGTACGGGCGGACGGGAGCGGGTCGGGCGAGCGGAACGCGAGGGGTGCCGGGCCGTGCCGTACGGCATCGCGCCGGGCCGTCGCGCCGAGGGCGGCGGGCGTCCGGAGCGCCGGGCGGGCGCGGGCCCCTGCTGGACCGCCGGGCCGTCAGGTGCGGCGGGGGCCGCCGGCGCCCGGCACCGGGAAGGCTCCCGTGGCGCGCCGGGTGATCTCGCCGTAGATCTCTGGGTCGGTGGTGTACGCGCCGAGCGCGACGGGCTTACGGCTGCCGTGGTAGTCGCTGGACCCGGTCGTCAGCAGACCCAGCTCCCGCGCGAGCCCGCGCAGCCTGGCCCTGGTCGGCTCGTCGTGGTCCATGTGGTCGACCTCGATGCCGTCGAGCCCGGCGGCGGCGAACCGCGCGATCGACGACTCGGGCACCACCTCGCCGCGCTTGACGGCGGCCGGGTGGGCGAAGACGGTGACGCCGCCCGCCGCCTTGACCAGGCGGATCGCGTCGAAGGGGTCGAGTTCGTGCTTCTCCGCGTACGCGCGTCCGCCGTTGGCGAGCCACTCGGGCGTGAAGGCGTCGGAGACGGTCTCGACGACGCCGAGTTCGACGAGTGCGGTGGCGATGTGCGGCCGGCCGACCGAGCCGTCCCCGGCGATCCTCGCGACCCGCTCCCACTCGATCGGGACGCCGAGGTCCTGGAGCTTGCGCACCATGATCCGGGCGCGCGGCACGCGGTCGTCCCGCACCAGCTCGCGTTCGCGTGCCAGCTCGGGCTCGTCGGGGTCGAAGAGGTACGCCAGCAGGTGCATGCTCACCCCGTCGATCCGGCAGGAGAGCTCGGCGCCGGTGACCAGGGTGAGCCCCTCGGGAAGGGCGGCGATCGCCTCGGCGTGACCGCGCACGGTGTCGTGGTCGGTGAGCGCGACGACGTCGAGGCCCGCGGCGGCGGCGTTCCGCACCAGTCCGGCGGGGCTGTCCGTACCGTCCGACGCGGTGGAGTGGGTGTGCAGATCGATGCGCACGACGCGTACTCCAGGGCTCGGGACGGACGGAAGGCGCTCAAGATCCTGGCCGGACCGGCGAGGGAGACCTGGTGCGCGCGGGCGCCGGAGCGGCCTCACTGCGGGCGTCGTACCGCACCGGTGAGGCCGCGGGGGTGAAGCGGAGCCGTCGAGACCGACCAGGATCTTCAGCACCCTCAAGGGGGACATTCAAAAGGATAACCGGCATTCGAACAGCACCCGGCCACGCCCGCGAGCCCGGCGGGACCCCGCCGGGCAGGGCCCGGGGACGGCCGAGGACCTCAAGGACTGTCCCGTCATTCCTGTCGGGCGCCCGACAGGAATGACGGGACTTTCGAAGAACGCGCTACTGAACTTGATTGAGTGATGTCGGGCTATCGGCCTGACAGTTGAGCGCCAGGTCCGGTAGTTCTGGTTGGGTGAGATACGCGCAGGGCGGCGGG